>JAXDHC010000676.1:0-18333 GCA_034664705.1 Solirubrobacteraceae bacterium | reverse complement strand
CGCGCAGCGCCGCCGCGAGCGCGTCGTCGACGAGGCCCGGGATCTCCGCCGTGGCCTCCGGCGTCGCCGCGAACGTGGTGACCGGACGCACGATCGGCACGTGGTCGATCTCCTGCAGCGACCCCTGGCCCCAGCGCATGGCCGGCGCGCGACCGCCGAGCACCAGCATCGGCGAGCCGCTCTGCTGCGCGCTCGCCAGCGCGCTGATGCCGTTCGTGACGCCCGGCCCTGCGGTCAGCGCCGCGACGCCGGGGCGCCGCGTGACCTTCGCCCAGCCCTCGGCCGCGAACGCGGCCGCCGACTCGTGGCGCACGTCGACGAGCTCGATGCCCTCCGCGCGGCAGCCGTCGTAGATCGAGAACAGGTGCCCGCCGGACAGCGTGAACAGCGTCGTCACGCCGTGCGCCTTCAGGCGTCGCGCGATCAGCCGGCCGCCGTGGACGCGGGTCGTCTCCTCCGCCTCGGTGCTCATGCGCGCGGAATCTAGCCAAGCTCCCGCTGCACCTCGTCGAGCCACTCGCGGTGCGCGTCGACGATGCGGTGGGCGAGGCGGTGGTTCAGGCGCAGGTAGCGCTCGCGGCGGGGCAGGTCGGCCGCCACCTCGTCGGCGACGCCGAGCGACGCCTCGATCTCGTCGAGCTCCTCGCGCAGCCCGGCCAGGCCCTGCAGCGCCGTCTCCTCGCCGACGAGGTCCGCGGCGAGGACGCGCACGATCGGCTCGTTCTGGATGCGCGGGAACGGCGCCGGCGTCGCCGCCCACGCGCGCAGCGCGTCGAGGCCCGCGTCGGTCAGCTCGTAGTGCGTGCGCTCGCGGGTGCGGCCAGGCTCCTTGCGGGACCGCAGGTACCCGAGGCGTTCCAGGCGCTTGGGCTCGGCGTACCACTGGCTCGCCGACGCCGCCCAGTAGACCCGGCCGCGGCGCATCATCTGGACGAGGTCGTGCGGCCCGGCGCCGCCCTCGCCGACGAGCGTCAGGACGACGTACGAGAACGGGCTGAGCTTCGGTTCGGCCGGCATGCGATTGCTCCCTTGACAAGAACTCCGTTTCGGAGTTATAAAGTCCGTATCAGAGTCTACGACCCGAGGGGGCAGCGATGGAAGCGATCTGGTTTCTCGACACGCTCGTCCGCATCCATGCGAGGAGCGAGGACACCGACGGGCGGTACGGCCTCGTCGAGAGCGTGGCGCCGCCGGGCCACCAGCCGCCGCCGCACGTACACGAGCACGAGGACGAGGGCTTCTTCGTCCTCGACGGAGAGCTGACGGTGTGGGCGGGCGAGGCCGACGCGGTGGTCCTCCGCCCCGGCGACTTCCTCAACGCGCCGCGCGGCGTGGCGCACACGTTCCGCGTGACGAGCGACGCGCCCGCCCGCTGGCTGGTCACGTCGGCCCCCGCCGGCTTCGAGGCGTTCGTGCGCGAGTTCGGCGACCCGGCGGCGGCCGACGAGCTGCCCGTGCTCGACGGCCCGCCCGACGTCGAGCGCCTCGTGCGCATCGCCGCGCGCCACGGCATCGAGATCCTCGGACCGCCCGGGATGCTGCCGGCCGAGCTCGCGCGCGCAACCGCCTGAAGCGGCCCTCAGCGCCGGGGGACCGGGCGGGCGACGCCGTCGCCCGTCCCCACTCCGTCGCGCCGCGCCGCCCCGTCGCCGCCGGCCGTCCCGGCCAGCGCCACCGCGGCCAGCGGCGCGAACAGCCGCACGCGGTCGGACTTGCCCTTCAGCGTGACGCCGGGCCGCTCGACGAAGCCGCCGTGGTCGGACCGCAGCAGCGCCAGCGTCGCCTCCGTCACGAGCACGACGTCACCCGTCTCGCGCGTCGCCTCCTCGACGCGCGCCGCCGTGTTGACCGTGTCGCCGATGACGGTGAACTCGAGGCGCCCGCCGCCGCCGATGGTGCCGGCGACGACCGGGCCCGAGTTCACGCCGATGCCGATGCGCAGCCGCTCGCCGTAGGCCTCGCGCACGACCTCGGCGACCTGCAGAGCCGCGTCGACGGCGCGGTCGGCGTGGTCGGGCAGCCGGTCCGGCGCGCCGAAGACGCCGAGCAGGCCGTCGCCGATGAACTTGTTCGCGTGCCCGCCGTGGTGGGCGAGCAGCGGCACGACGTAGTCGTAGAAGCGGTTCAGCTCGGCGACGACCTCCTGCGCGGTCGCCCGCTCGGCGAAGGCGGTGAAGTCGCGGATGTCGAGGAAGAGCACGGTGACCTCGACCTCCTCGCCCTCCAGGCCCGCGCCCTCCGTGAGCACGCGCTCGGCGAGCGCCGGGTCGACGAACGCGCCGAACGCCTGCCGCAGGCGCTCGCGCTCCTCCAGGCCGGCGACCATCCGGTTGAACGTGCCCGCGAGCCGGCCGGTCTCGTCGCTGCCGACCACCGGGACGCGCGTGGTGAGATCGCCGGCGGCCACGCGCTCGGTCCCCTCCTGGAGGTCCTGGAGCGGCGAGACGATCGACCGCACCAGCAGCAGCGCGAGCTCGAAGGAGATCGTGAACGCCACGCCGAGCGCGATCAGCACGCCGACGCCGAGCGCGCGCAGGCTCGGCTCGTTCGTCGACAGGCCGACGACCGCGACGCCCGTGATGACGTTCATGACCGGCAGCCCGACGAGCAGGCGCCAGCGCAGCGGCACCGTCGTGCGGCCGAGCTCGACGCCGTCGGGCATCTCCGACGACACGCGCTCGAGGAGCGGGCGCATCGCCAGCTCGGTCGCGAAGAAGCGCAGGAACATCGCGTAGGACACGACGACCCCCACGCCGGCGGCGATGGCGAGCACCGCGGGGAACAGGGAGCCGCCCACCTCCAGCGCGAGGTAGACCGAGATGGGCACGACGTTGAGCACGATCGGCAGGCCGCGCCAGTAGCGGATCAGGTCCAGCGGAAGCCCGGCGAGCGCGCGCCACGCGGTCGCCGCGGTCTCCGGCGTGCGATCGCCGGCAAGCCACCGGTCGGCCGGCCGCACGAGCCGGAAGGCCGCCCACAGCGCCGCCGCGATCTCCACCGCCACGGCTGCCTCGGTGACCAGCAGGACGCGCCAGAACTGCCCGGGCGACAGCTCGACGTAGAGATCGAGCAGGAAGACCCCGCCGAAGACGACGAGGAACGACAGCGGGAAGAGCCCGGCGAGGACGACGCGCGGGTACCGCGGGCCGAGGCGATCCAGCAGGTATCGCATCAGCGCAGGCAGCATGAGCCCATTGTGCCCGGCGGATCAGTCCGGCCGCGACGCGGCCGTGCTCACCTCGGGCGCGCGCTGCGACGGCGGCGCTCGTCGGGCGGCGCCGCGGCGGCCGCCGCGGCCTCGGCGAGCCGCCGCTCGCCGGCGAACAGCAGGCGGTCGACGACCACGACCGGGAGCTCGCGGGCGCCGCGCCGAGCGAGGCCGAGCGCCGTGCGCCGCATCCCGACGTCGCGCCGGCGCTCGCCGCCGGCGGCGAGCGCCTCGTCGAGCCCGAGGTCCGCCGCGGCGGCCGCCTCGGCGATGATCTCGGGGTCCTCCAGGTCGTAGCCGCCGCAGAACGCGAGGCGGCTCGCGGCGAGGACGAACGCCGGCGCGACGCCGTGCTCGGCGGCGAGCGCGGCGACGCGCATCGCGCCAGCCCCCATGTCGGGCCAGCGCTCGGGCCAGATGAGCGGCATGCCGAGCTCGACGGCGCGCCGCTCGGCCGCCGCGCGGACGGCGCGCGCGTCCGCGGCGCGCCCCGCCGGACCGGCGCGCCCGCCCGGGGCCGGCCCCGCGAGCGCGCGTCCGGTGGCCGGTCGCCAGCGGGCGCCGGGGAACACGCGGTCGGCGCGCTCGGCCGCCAGGTACGTCCACGGCGAGCACAGGTCGAAGAAGAAGGTCACGCGGGCCGCTCGCGCGCCGGCCGCCGCCGGACCGGCGGCCGGCTCGGGGTGCGCGGCACGCCGCTCGGCCAGAGAGATGAGGTCGCCCATCTCGGACACCAACGCAGCGCGATCCGGAATCTGGCGCGAGACCGGCCTGTCCGCCTCCGACGTTCGCGCGCGAACCTGAACAACCTCGGACGGGAGGTCCGGCGGTCGTCTAAGGTTCGAGGTGGCGGCTGAGGCGCCGACCGTTCCCGACAATCGAGGAGGCCGCCATCTCCGCCATCCCGCCCCCCAAGCGCCATCCGTACAACCAGTGGGCGCCGGACGCGCGTGCACTGGACCTCGTCGGCGACAAGTGGACGCTGTTGATCGTCCGCGACCTCGCCGGGGGCCCGCGCCGTTTCGTCGAGCTGCAGCGCGTGCTGCCCGGCATCTCGACGGAGCAGCTGCGCTCCCGCCTGAACCGGATGGTCGCCGACGGTCTGCTGACCCGACAGCGGTACCGCGAGGTGCCGCCCCGCGTCGACTACGAGCTCACCGAGCGCGCCCGCGACCTGCTGCCCGTCGTCGGGGCGCTGGGCCGCTGGGGCTACCGCTGGGCATGGGGTCCCCCGCGCCCCGGCGAGGCCATCGACGTCGGCGCGATCCTGCGCTGCGCGCCCGGCCTGGAGCTGCCGTCGGCGCTGCGCGGCAACGTCGAGCTCGTCGTGACGCAGGGCCGTGAGCCCGACGACTTCTACGTCCTGCACGTCCACGACGGCGCGGTCGGGTACGAGGAGCGCAGCGCTCCCGAGGCCGACGCCCACATCGTCGGGCCGGAGCGCGCGTGGATCGAGGCCTTCGGGCTCGACGGGTCGCGCACCGAGCTCGAGATCAACGGTGACCTGCGGCTGGCCGAGAGCGTGCTCGACGGCGTCGCCGCGCTCGCCGAGCGCAATAGCGCCGCCGCGTAGTCCGCCGGCCGCGGCGGCGAGAGGACAACGGCGGGCCTCCGCTACTTCGAGTAGTCGGCCTTCTCGACGTGCGGGTACCTGCGCGCGTTGCCCGGCGGCCACGCGGGCGGGTCCTGCACGAAGCACGAGGGCGCGTCGGACTCGTCCTTGATCTTCGTCATGCGCTCGCCACCGGCGTTGGCGCAGTCGAAGCTCGGGAACATCATCGCCCGCGCCCGCTTCTGACCCGACAGCGCTCCGGGGTTCAGGTAGGAGTTCCCGCGGCTCGCGGCGGGGCGGTCGGGGTACATGCCGACCGTCTCGGGGCCGACCGGGCCGAACTGGCGCAGGTAGTGGCCGACCTCCCTGTCGGTGACCGTCGGCACCGTGTCGGCGAGGGTGGCGGCCCCGTTGGAGATTACGTCGGCGGTGTCGACCTGGTGGTACTCCAGCCACTGGAGCATCGGATTGAGCTCCTCGAGGAACGGCTGCAGCGACCCGACGAGCGGGCGCGCGCCGTCGAGCGTTTCGCGCAGCGCGGGCAGGCCGGTCTTCGACGCGGTGATGAGCGGGTCGAGGTCGGTGAACGTCCGGCGCAGGTCGGGCGAGAGCGCACGCACGTCGCGCAGGGTCGGGACGAGGTCCTGCACGGCCGGGCGCAGGTCGCGCACGAGCGGGTCGGTGTCGCGCGAGAAGCGCTCCAGGCGCGCGAAGGTCAGCCGCGACTCGTCGAGGAACGTCGGGAAGATGCGGAACGTCTCGGCGAGGCTGGCCTGGCGCCGCGCGGTGACGTCGAACGTCCGCCCGGCGTTCACGACGAGGTCGTGGAGCTTGCGCTCGTCCTCGGTCAGCGCGCCGAACACGACGCCGGTGTTGCGGATCAGGCGCTGAACGGCCTCCTGCTGGCCGTCGAGCACGCGCAGGAGGTCGGTCCCGTCGTCGGCGAACGCCGGCAGCGTCCCGAGCGCGTCGTTGAGGTCCCGGCCGTGCCCGCGGATCGCGGCGGCCATGTCGCGCTGCCACGCGCTGAACGCCAGGCGCGTCTGCGGGTCGAGGGCCTCGAAGATCTCGTCGAGCTGGACGGAGGGCCGCACCTGGCCGTCGGCCAGGAAACCCTTGTCGGGGACGGCGCCGGCGCGATCGCGACGACCGGGGCTGATCTCGACGTAGGTCTCGCCGAGCAGCGTCTTCTGGCGCAGCATCGCGCGCGCGTCGCGGGCGATCGGCGCATAGGACGGATCGACCTCGATCGTCGCGATCGTGCGGTTGCGCCGGCGCGGGTCGATGTCCTTGGCGCGGACCTTGCCGATGTTGACGCCGGCGACGCGCACGTCGGCCTCGAGCCCCAGCTGGGCCGCCTCGGGGAAGGCCACCTTGATGCGGTAGCCCTGGGGCTTCAGCGGCACCGGGCCGCCGAAGCTCAGCCACAGGAACAGCAGCAGGCCGAAGCACGACAGCGCGAACACGACCATCGTGGCGACCTTGCCGGCGGACGGGGTGGACGTCTGCATCAGCCGGTCCTGCAGATCCGCTCGTCGAGGAGCGCGGGCTGCAGCGCGAGGTTCAGCGGCGGGTTGTCGCCCGCGATCTCCTTCAGCACGCCGCACGTCCCGCCGAGCGTCACGGGGCGAAAGGGGCCGTTGGCGTCGGAGGTCGAGAACAGCGCGCCGGCGTTGTGCTGCAGCCACGCCGCCCAGAAGAGGTAGCCCTCGTCGCGGCCGGCCTTGTCGGGCGCCTCGCGCCCGTTCTCGTTGAACGCCGCCATGTTGAAGAAGCGGTTCAGGACCGCGAAGGAGCTCGTGAGGTCCGGCGTCGCGGCGGCGAGGCTGTCGGCCGGCGCCTGGAGCGAGCGCACGAGCGGCCGCGCGTCGCGCACGAACGGGCGGATCTGGCCGCCGACGACCGGCGTGGCCTCCTCGGCCAGCGGGCGCACCTGCGCGTTGGCGCGGTCGAGCGCGGCGAACGCCGGGCGCAGCCGGTCGGCCGTCGGCCCGAGGACCTCCGCGAAGCGCTGCACCTTGCCGAGCGTCTCGGTGCTCCGCCGCAGCGCGCCCGGCAGCTCGCCGACGGCGTCGCTGACGTTGCGCTGCTCGGAGGCGAACGCGCGGAAGACCGTCGACGAGGAGTCGACGAGCGACGCGAGCTCGTCGTCCTTGCCCGCGAGCTCGTCGTTGAGGCGCTCGAGCGAGTGCACGAGCCGGCGCAGGTTGCGGTGGCGCTCGGCCACCTTGGCGTTCACCCGCGCGAGGTCGCGGTGCGTGGGCTCGAAGCGGCGGAACAGCTCGCGCAGGTCGGCCGCGCGGCCCTTCAGGCCCTCGCCGCCGTCCCCGATGAGCAGCTTCAGGTAGTCGCGCGTGTCCTCGTCGAGCACGGCGAAGATCTCGTCGGGGTTGACGTCGGGCGCGGTGTTCTCGATCGGGACCGTCCAGCCCTCGTGCGCCCGCGGCGCCCCGCCCGTGCCCGGATCGAGCTCTATGAACATGTCCTTCAGGCCGGTCTTCGGGCGCAGCAGCGCGCTCGCGTCCGTGTGGACGAGGTCCTTGAACTCGGGATCGAGGTCCATCGTCACGATTGCGCGGCCGTCCTTGAGCGCGACCTTCGTGATGTCCCCGACGCGCACGCCCGAGACGCGGACGGTCTGGCCCTGGCCCGGCGTGACGGCCTGGGCAGTGGCGAACTCGGCGCGCAGCTTGAACGGCGCGCCCTCCCACGGGAAGCGGAGCCGCTGGTGGGAGAGGATGTAGCCGCCGACGCCCGCCGACACCGCGGCGAGGGCGACGAGCGCCGCGACGTCACGCAGGTGCTTGCGGACCAGGCGCCTCATCGCCTGAGCTCCTCGAGCTTGGCCGGCACGTCGGTGACCTTCGGGGCGAGGCCCTGCTGCTTGATCTGGCCGCGCAGGTAGGTGACCGTCTCCTGGAGCGCCTGGTCGAGCTGCGCCGGGGTCGGCGCCGGAAGCTCGATGCCCTCGGGCGCGGCGTCGGGGATCGTGCGCAGGTCGGGGTGCTGCTGGGTCTCGCACGGCGCGTCGGGGCGCAGCGGCGAGCGCTTGTGGTTCTGCGGGACCGGCGGGTTGACGCCCTGCAGCGGCGCGCCGGTCAGGAAGAAGCGGTCGGTCCCGAACGGGTAGGCGTACTTCGGCGGGGCGACGAGCACGCGGAACCACTGGCCGTTCGCGTCGCCGGACCGGCTCTCCCCCGCCAGGCCGGGCAGCGGCTTGGTCGCCTCCTGGTAGACCGGGCCCCGCGCCGGGAACGCCTCGTCGGCGATCGTGTCGCGGCTCCACGGCAGGATGACGCTGTTCTGGCAGCTCGCGGTCTCGCGCACCTGCTCGTACAGCGGCACGGATCCCCGGTTCAACCGCGCGAGCGACGGGACGACCGGGACGAGGTCGTGCGACAGCCCGCGGAGCTCCGGCTCGGAGACGAGGCCGCGCAGCTCGCGGGCGAACGGCACGCCGGCGTCGAGCGTCGGGCCCGACGAGCGCACGCCGGGGCGCGCGTCGCGGATCAGCCGTCGCACGGCGGGGAACGAGGCGTTGAGCGACCGCAGGGCGGGCTCGGCGGCGCGCAGGGTGCGCGGCAGCTCCGCGACCGCCTGCGAGAGCGCCTCGTCGCGCACCGCGAGGGCGCGCGCCGTGGTGTTGAAGTCCGCGATCAGCGCCTTGAGCCGCTCCGGGCGCCGGTCGAGCGCCGCGGCGGTCACGCCGGCGCGGTCGATGTAGCGCGCCAGGTCGTGCTCGACCTCGCCGCGCAGCGCGTCGGCGACGACGGACGAGTCGCGATAGGCGGGCTCCCAGTGCGGGATCGAGCGGTTCAGCCCCGTCGCGCCGGCGCCGGCGAGCCCGCCCGACACCTCGCGCAGCAGCCCCTGCAGGTCGCGGCGCGTCGGGGCCTGCAGGGCGGTGAGGATCTGGTCGAGCTGGACGGGGGCGCTCGTCTGGTCGATCGGGATGCGGTCGCCGGCCTCGAGCTCGGCCGCCGACGGCGAGCCCGGCTGCACGTCGACGAAGAAGTTGCCCTCGAGGAAGATGCGCGGGCGAATCTTCATCTGCGCGTCGCGGCGGATCGGCAGGCCCTTGCGCTCGATGCGCATCGTCACCACGGCGGCCTGCGCGCCACCGTCGAGGTGCGCGATCCGCGTCACCTTGCCGACGTCCACGCCGGCGATCCGCACCGGGGAGTCGCGGCGGATGCCGTTGGCGGTCGGGAAGACGGCCTCGACGGTGTAGTGGCTGCTCCACGGCCACGACTTCGTGAAGCCGAAGAACCCGCCGACCGCCAGGACGGCGAGCGCGAGCACGCCCACGGCGAACCGGCCGACGGCGCTCGGGGCGCGGCCGCGGCGGCCGCGGCTCGGGCGGCGGATCCGCAGCCTCACGGCCGCCCGCCCTTCGGGACGTCGATGCCGATGCCGCCCGGCGCGTCGGTGAACGTCTGCCCCGCCGGGACCTCGGCACGGCCGACGCCAACGCCCTTGCCCTCGCGGTCCAGGCGCCTGTACGTCGGGCCGAGCGGGCGCTTCGTCGGGAAGCGGTCGACGACGGCCCGCCGGTACGGGTCGTCCTTCACCGACGCGTCACGGTACGGGTTGCCGGCGAACACGTAGCCGGTCTGGCCCGCCGCGCAGTCGGCCTTGCCGTCGGCCGTGACCGCGGGCCCGTAGAAGTTCGCGTGGAGGTGCTGCTTGCTGCCCCCGGGCGGCGCGCCGGCGCCGTGGGCGAACTCGTTGGCTCCGCCGGCGCCGATGTGGTCGCTGCCCGGCTCGCCGGAGCTCGCGTTCAGCAGCGCCCGCTGCGAGCTGCCGGTGTCGTCCGGCGCCGACATGTGCTCGGCCAGCATCGTCCACCAGAAGTTCCAGTAGTTGCAGACCGTCACGTACGGGCCGAGGTAGCGCAGCTGCGGGTTGAGGCTCCCGACGGTGGCCTGCAGGCCGCGCAGCGACCCGTTCGTCTCCGGCGTCCGCACGAGCCGGTCGAGCGCGTCGAGGGCCTGCTGCAGCGGCTCGTTGAGCTCGATCATGCGCCGCTGCACGGGTGTGGCCGCCGCGAGCGCCGCGTTGACGTCCGGCAGCGCGCGGCGCAGCTCTCCGGCCGCGGCGCTCACGTCGGTGGACAGGTCGGCGGTGTGCGCGAGGAACGGGCGCTGGACGCGGAAGGAGCGGGTGCCCGCGTCGAGCGTGGGCGGGGCCTTGGCAATCGTCGCCTCGAGCGCGGCGGGGTCGCGCGAGAGCGCGCCGAACGTGTCGGCCATCGTCGTGAACAGCCGCGCGTTGGTCCGAGAGACCGGCGCCACGACCCGCGCCGCGTCGTCGAGCTCGCGGAAGAAGCCCTGCACGTCCGTGCGCGGGTCGGCGAGGTTGGCCATGACCGTCGTCAGGCGCCCGAGGAGCTCCGGCGCCTGGCCGATCGTGGCGTTGAGGTCGGCGCCGCGGCCGTTCAGGGCGTCGCCGAAGCCGACGAGGTTCTCCGCCGAGGCGCGGCGCGTCGGCTCGTCGAACATGTTGAAGATCTCGTCGATCTCCACCGGGATGCGCGTCTGGCGGCGGGGCAGCGTGGCGCCCTCGGCCAGCATCCGCCGCGACGCGCCCCGCTGCAGGTCCACGTACTTCAGGCCGAGCGCCGACCGCTGCCGCACCGTGACGCGCGAGTCGGCGGGCACCGCGCCGAACTTCCCGTCGAGCTTGAGCGTGAGCCGCGCGCCGACCCCGCCGCCGGGCAGGGTGACCGGCGTCATGTCCTGGACGACGCCGACGCGGAAGCCACCCGAGCGGACCTCGTTGCCGGGCACGAGGTTCGCGCCGTTGGCCAGCTCGACGCCGAGCTGGCGGGTCGGGACGAACGGCAGGCCGTCGTTGGCGTTGTAGGCGAGGAACACGGCGGCGGTCACGACGGCCGTGGTCACCGCGCCGACGAGCACGGGGCTGAACGCGGACGCGCGCCGGCGGCGACGGCGGGCGGGCCTCATGGGCGCAGGAGGTAGTCGAGGAGCTGGCCCTGGCCCTGCGCGTCCGACTGGGCGGGCGGCGCCGCGCCGGGCGCCGGCACCGGCGGCGCCGGCACCGGCACGTCGACCGGCGGCAGCCCGGGGATCGGCAGGGCCGGCGCCGCCGGCACGCCGGGGACGGCCGACGGCACGTCGACGGACGGCGGGCGGACGCCCGGGCCGCCGCCGACGCCCGGCACGACCGGCGCCGCGGGCGCGGGCTCGAGCGGCGCGGGCGGGTTCGGCGCCGCGGGGAGGCGGGGCACACCGGGCAGCGCGGGGAGCGCCGGCGCGCTCGGCTTCGGCAGCCCGTGCTCGTCGGCCTTCTCGGACTCGTCGAACCGCGTGACGTCCTCGAGGTTCAGCCCCGGCTGCGTCGGCCCCATGCGCGACGCGCACTGGCGCTCGAGCTCGGGGTGCTTCTCGAGGCGCTGCGGGTCGGCGTACTCCGAGCACGCGCTCGCGAACAGCCCGATCTTGAGGATGTGGCTGTCGGCGTCGTGGATCGCCGTCGACGTCGTCTGGTCGTAGACGTACTGCAGGAGCGCCTCGAGGCCCGTGTAGCCCTTGCCGCCGGGGCTGCGCGGGTCGGCCTCGATGGCGTTGTCGCGGTCGTCGAGGTGCTCGAGGACCATCGACAGGTTGTTCGCGACCTCGGGGGCCGGCTTCGCCAGCCCGTCGAGCAGCGCGACGGTCGGCGCCGCCTCCTTGACCGCGCGGTCGCCGGTCACCGACGCCTGGCCGAGCGAGCGGATCGCCGGGCGCGACGCCTCGGCGAACGGCGCCAGGAGGTCGAGGAAGCGCGTCAGCCGCTCGGAGGAGGCGTCGAGGTCGCGCAGCGCGGGCGTCTGCTCGTCGGCCACGCGACCGAGCGAGGCCATCGTCGGCTGCAGCTCCCGCAGGAACCCGGGCAGGCGCCGGAAGCCGGCAGCGAGCTCGCGGCGCCGGCGCGCCGAGGCCTGCGCCGTGTCGCCGGCCTCGGTGACGAACCGCCCGACGTCCTTGCGGTTGCCGGCGAGGTCGCCGACGACGCGGTCGGCGTTCACGGCGAGGCTCGCGAGGACCTGGTTCTGGTCGCCGAGGAGCTTCAGCACGCGGTCGGTCTCGCGCAGCGCGGGCGTCGCGCGGCGCAGCGCGGCGTTCAGCTCGTGCGCCCGCCCCGCGACGCCGGCGCCGAGCTCCGAGACGATGATGCGCAGCCGCTCGCGCTGGGGCTCGCGCATGATGTCGTTGATCAGGTCCGGCGCGATCGTCGAGGAGGTCTGCGTGACGGGGATGCGGGCGCCCGCGCCGAGCTTCTCGCGCGCGGTCCCGGGCAGGCAGTCGAGGAAGTACTCGCCGATGAGCGACTGCGGGCGCGACTCGCAGTGCACGTCGCGGCGCAGCGACCCGAAGCCGGCGCGGTCGATGCGGAAGTCGACGAGCGCGCGCTTCGTGCGCCGGTCGAGCCGGATCGCGGTGATCTGCCCCGCGCGCACGCCGGCGACCTTGAGGTCGCCGCCCTCGATGAGCCCGAAGGCGTTGTCGAGCTCGACCGAGTAGCGCCCGGTGCGATCGCCGCCGCCCGCGCCGGCCGCCGCGGCGACGACCGCCCCGACCGCGGCGAGGACCGCGAGGATGCCCAGGACGCTCCTCACTTGCCGAGCGGCCCCTCGGACTCGTCGCACGGGAAGTCCGGCGTCGGCTTCCACGTCGCGCCGCGCTCGACCGCGCCGGGGCAGCGCCAGCGCTGGCCGGTGCTCGTGCCGATCTTGAGCGCGGTGGACTGCGTGACCGGGTCGAGCAGCGGCTTGAGGACGCCGTCGACGTTGGCGAAGAGGTTGACGTACGGCGCCACGCGGCTCGCGCCGCCGAGCGCGTCGTAGAGGCCGGAGTGGCTGAAGTCGTCGAACCATCCGGTGAGGTCGGGCGCGTACGGGCGCAGCGTCGCCAGCTCCGGCGACGCGCCGGAGAGCGCCTTCGCCGACGCCGGGAACGCCCCCTCGCGCCGGGCGCCGTTGCGCGTGACCGGCCCGACGGCGATGTCGCGCAGCGGCTCGGCGGAGCGGGTCAGCTCGATGAGGTCGTTGTCGGGCCCCGGCGAGCGGACGACCTTCGAGAGGTCGCGCAGCGTCGGGCGCGCGTCGCGCGACAGGGGGCGCAGCTCGGCCAGGAAGGGGCGCAGCTTGCGCGCGACGGGCTTGGACTCCTCCACGAGCGGGGCCGCGTCGTCGAGCGTCGCGCGCAGGTTCACGAAGGTCGTGTTCGCGCGGCGCATGAAGTCCGGCAGGCGCCCGATCCCGTCGCCGAGCGCCTGGCCCTCGCGGCTGAGCGCGCCCGTGGTCGTCTCGAGGTGGTCGACGAGGGCGGTCAGGTCGGCGCGGCGCTGCGCGACGTCGGTCACGAGGGTCGCGCTGGCGTCGATGAAGCGCTGGAGCAGCGGCGTGTCGAGGTTCACCTCGCGGAACAGCCGGTCCGAGGCGGCGAGCGACGGGTTCAGGTACGCCCAGCCCGCACCGGCGCGCTCCCCCTGGCCGGCGTAGACGTTCGCCTGCCCGCGGATCAGCCCGGTGAGCGCCTTGCGCGTCCGCGGGTCGAAGGTGTTGAAGAGCTCGTCGAGGTCGACGGCGGTCGTCGTCTCGCCGCGGCCGATCGCGCCGCCGTCGGGGATCGTCTGCGTGCGGTCGCCGGGCGGGAGCTGCAGGTCGACGTAGCGGTTGGCGACGCCCGACAGCGACGCCTGGCGGATGATCGCGCGCGTCCCGCGGCGCAGCGGCCGGTAGGTGTCGTCGTCGATCTTCATCGCGATGTCGGCGTGGCCGTCGGGCGTGAGGGCGATCCGGTCGACCGAGCCGACGCGCACGCCGGCGACCTGCACGAGGTTGCCCTTCACGAGCTGGCCGGCGTTGCGGAAGCGCGCGTGCACCGTGTAGCTCGCGGAGCGGTCCAGCAGGACGGTGCCCACGCCGACGCTCACCGCGACGAGGGCGGCAACGCCCAGCACCCTTCCGACCAGCGCTGACCTGACCACAGACGGGGACGCTCCGGGGGACCCGGCGCCGCCCGCCCTCCTCCTCGGCGGACCGGCGCCTCGACAGCCGTTACGGCGACCTCTAACGCCCGGTGGGCGGGAAACTTGCGCCGACGCGGGCGCGCAGCGCCGCCTCGTCGATGCCCTCCACGCGCACGACCTTCCGGCGTCCGCGGTGCCCGCGCACGACGCCCACCCGCGACGGAGGCACGCCGGCGGCCCGCGCGACGAGCCGGCAGAGCGCCTCGTTGGCCGCCCCCTCGACGGGCGGCGCGGTCACGTGCGCGACGTACGCGCCGTCCTCGGGTCCGGGCGCGAGCCGCTCGCGCGACGCGCGCGGCGTGAGGCGGATCGTGAGGAGGGCGGCGCCGGCCACCGGCGGGATGGTCGCGCATCTCCGTGACGCTCCGCCGGCGCAGGGCGGCGCTGCGCTCGTGCGTCACGGGCCTGGTGCGGCGCAGTCGGGTCGGCACCCGACCGCGCCCGAGGGGAGCGCCACCCACGCGAGCGGGTCGCGGCGCTCGGTCATGGGGCGCGGTTGTCAGCCTCAGCCTGACTCGATGCGGCCGCGCAGCACGGTGCAGCCCGGCGCGAGCGCGCGCACTCCTCGTTGCCGGCGAACCGCGCCCGCCCGCCGGCGCAGACGCGCGGAGCGCGGGAGCAGCTCAGCCGGCCGGGCCCTCCACTCAGGCCGGCAGGCGCAGGTCCGCGCCGGCGGTGGCCGCCTCGGCGGGGTCGTCGAGCACGGCGACGAACGCCGCCACGACGACGGGATCGAACTGCGCGCCGGCGCAGCGCTCGAGCTCGGCGGCGGCCTGCTCGCGCGTCAGCGCAGCGCGGTAGGCGCGATCGGTGGTCATCGCGTCGAAGGCGTCGCAGACGGCGATGATGCGCGCGCCCAGCGGGATGTCGTCGCCGGCGAGGCCGTCGGGGTAGCCGGCGCCGTCGTAGCGCTCATGGCTGGAGCGGACGTTGGCCGCGACGGGCAGCAGCTCGGGCGCCGCAGCGATGATGCGTGCGCCGATCACCGTGTGCTGGCGCATGTACTCCCACTCGTCGGGCGTGAGCGCCCGCGGCGCGTGCAGGATCGCGTCGGGGATCGCGACCTTGCCGATGTCATGCAGGGCGGCGGCGCGGCGGACGTGGGCCAGCTCCATGCCGGCGAGGCCGAGGCTCCGCGCGACCTGCTCGGCGAGGCGCGCCACATCGTCGACGTGGTCGCGCAGGTTCCCGTCGTGCTCGCCCACGACGCGCAGCAGCACCTGGTGGACCGTCTCCTCGCTCGTCGGCCGCCCGCCGCGCTTGTGCGCGTACATGCGCTGGTCGGCGAGGCGAAGCGCGTCGGCCGGGTCCTCGCTCTCGGCGCCGAGCAGCACCGTGCCGTGCGAGCAGCTGATCTCGAAGCTCTCGCCGCGCTCGCTGAGCGCCGCGGCCGCGCGGGTCGCCAGGGCGTGCGCGCCGTCGCGCCCGGGCGCGGCGAGCACGCAGAACTCGTCGCCGCCCATGCGGTAGGCGCTGCCGTCTCCCGGCAGCGACGCGGCCAGCCGGGCGCCGAGTCGCTCGAGCAGGGCGTCGCCCGCCGGGTGGCCGAAGACGTCGTTGTAGGCCTTGAAGCCGTCGAGGTCGAAGAGCGCCAGGAGCCGCTTCTCGTCGCGGGCGCCGTCCGCGAAGGCGCGGTCCAGGCCGGCGAGCAGCGCGCGGCGGTTGCCGAGCCCGGTGAGCGGATCGGTCATCGCGTCCGCCTCGCTGACGCGGAGCAGCCTGAGGTTCTGGAGGAAGCTCACGCGGAAGCGCGCGACGACGACGGCGAGCGACGCGGACGCGAGCCACAACGCCAGGTCGTTGAGCTTGACGTAGTGGTCGAACACGAGGATCCCGAGCGAGAGGAGGGCCAGCGCGGACGGGATGGCGAGCATCCCGTAGCCGTGCAGTCGCCGCGGATCCAGCGCCCTCGCCGGCTGCCACGCGGCGAAGGCGACAAGCACGTAGAACGCCGGCCAGGTCGCGTCCAGGAGCGTGTACTCCTCATAGGTCTCCCGCGCCGTCTCGTAGAGGTACACCGTGTCGCCGACGGCGAACACGGCGAAGCCGAGCGCCATCAGCAGCCACGCGCGCCCGGGGCGCCATCCGGTGACCGTCATGAGGGCGATGACGAACGCCAGGAGCGTGAGGTCGCCGAGCGGGTAGGCGAGGTTCGTCGCAACGGTCGACAGCGACCCCTCGGTCCCGGCCACCACGCCGAACACGAGCGCGGCGCCCAGCGCGGCGACGGCGAGCGCGCCGATCAGCCCGTCCATCCACAGGCTCGCCGGCACCCGGCCGGCGCGGGCGCGGAGGAGCAGCACGACCGCGGCGAACGACGCCGGGTAGATGCTGAGGTAGCCCGCATCCGCCGGGGACGGGAACGGCGGCGACGCCATCGCGGAGAGCACGGCCGTGTAGTAGACGTCGGCCGCGGCGAAGCCGACGAGGCCCACCGTCAGGGCGGCCCACGCGCGGCGCTCCCCCGCCGAGGCCGTCGCGGCGCGCAGCGCGCACGCCGCGGTGCCGAGGAGCTCCGTGAGGTTGTAGACGTTGTCCCACGCCGACGGCCAGACCGGTGACGTGACGCCGAGCCCGTAGCGCAGGAGCACGGCGACGAAGCTCGCGACGGTGAGCGCGAGCACGACCCGAGCGAGCCGTGGGGCGTCGTGCGACAGCATGCATCTGTGATCGGCGCGCGAACCGCGGGCTTGACCCGCGGGACGGCGAGGTGTCAGGCCGGCAACACCACGACACCCTCGGCGAGCATCGCGTCGAGCTCGCTCGCGGGGCGCGGCGGGGCGAAGAGGTAGCCCTGGGCGGCGGTGCAGCCGAGCTCGCGCAGGCGCGTGAGCTGGTCGGGCCGCTCGACGCCCTCGGCGATCGCCTCGAGCCCGAGGCTCTGCGCGATGTCGACGATCGCGCTCACGATCGCCGTGTCCTCGTCATCGGAGCCGAGCCCGTCCACGAACGATCGGTCGACCTTGATCGCGTCGACCGGGACGCCCTTCAGCCGCGCGAGCGACGAGTAGCCGGTGCCGAAGTCGTCGAGCAGGACGCGGACGCCCTCCGCGCGCAGCGCCTCGAGCGTCGAGCGCGGCGAGGCCAGGTCCTTCATGAGCACGCTCTCGGTGATCTCCAGCCCGAGGCTCTCGGGCGCGAGGCCCCCGCGCCGCAGGGCGGCGCGGACCTCGTCGCGGAACTCCGGGCGGGCGAGCTGGTGGCCGGAGACGTTGACGGTCAGGCCCAGGCCGGCGGCGTGCGGATAGCGCTCGCGCCACCCGCTCACCTCCGCGGTGGCGCGCTCGAGGACCCAGCGCCCGATCGGCGCGATGAGCCCCGTCTCCTCGGCGAGTCCGATGAAGTCGTCGGGCCCGACGATCCCCGTGCCGGGGCGCTCCCAGCGCACGAGCGCCTCGACCCCGAGCAGCGTGCCGTCGGCGACGTCGAAGATCGGCTGGTAGTGCACGCAGAACTGCTCGCGGTCGACGGCGCGCCGCAGGTCGCTCTCGATGCGCAGGCGCTCGAACGCGTCGCGGCGCATCTCCTCGTCGAACATCTCCGAGCGCCCGCGACCGCCCTCCTTCGCGCGGTACATCGCGGCGTCGGCCTCGCGGAGCATCGTCTCGGCGGTCTCCGGCTTGCGCGCGACCGCGATGCCCACGCTGGCGGACACGAAGACGTCGCCGCCGGTGCGCACCGGGATCGGGCGCTCCCACGCGTCGGCGATCCGATCGGCGATCGCGAACGCCTCCGCCTCGGATTCCACCTCGCAGAGGACCACGAATTCGTCGCCGCCCAGGCGCGCGACGGTGTCCGAGCCGCGGGTGACCTGCTGCAGCCGCGCGGCCAGCGCGACGAGCAGATCGTCGCCGGCCTCGTGGCCCAGCGAGTCGTTGATGGTCTTGAACTGGTCGACGTCGAGCAGCAGCACCGCCACCTGGACGCCGTCGCGCTCGGCGCGCGAGAACGCGTGGTCGATGCGGTCGTAGAAGAGCGCGCGGTTCGGCAGGCCGGTCAGCGCGTCGTGCAGCGACTGGTGGCGGATGCGCGCCTCGCCGTTCTCGCGGTCCAGCGCCGAGGCGAGCAGGTCCGCGACCGACTGCAGCCACTGGCCGTCCTCGGCGGAGAACGCGCCGACCGCGCCGGCGTGCACGGCCACGATCCCGAAGGCGCCGGTGCGCCCGCGGATCGCCGCGGCCACGGTGCTGCGCACGCCGGAGGCGCGGAACCCGGCGGCGTCGAAGCGCCGCTCCGTCGCCCACTCCCACACGGCGACCGGCGCCTCGCCGGCCAGCACCCAGCCGGTGAGCAGGCGGTCCTCGACGGGCAGGTCCTCGGGGTCGTCGGCCTGCGCGACGCAGCCGGCGCCCGCGGCGAGCCGCACGCGCTCGCCGCCCTCGACGAGCTCCAGGATCGCGCAGTGCCCGGCCCCCAGCGTCTCGGTGAGGATCGCGACGGTCTCGCCGACGAGGGCGTCGCGGTCGGGGGCGCGGAGCGCCACCCGGCCGAGGCGGCCCATCGCGGCCTCGCGCTGTGCGCGCTCGCGCTCGGAGGC
>JAXDHC010000675.1:0-3373 GCA_034664705.1 Solirubrobacteraceae bacterium | reverse complement strand
CGCGGCAAGCCGTCGCTCGCCTCGGAGTGGCGCGTCGACTGGAACATCCCGATCCTCTTCCCGGCCATCGACCTCGTCGCCATCGGCGCCGGCGGCGGCACGATCGCCTGGGTCGACGCCGGCGGATCGCTGCGCGTCGGGCCGCACAGCGCCGGCGCCGTGCCGGGGCCGGCCGCGCTCGACCAGGGCAACGAGGAGCCGACGATCACCGACGCCCACCTGTACCTCGGGCGCCTGAACGCCGAGCGCTACCTCGGCGGCGACGTGACCATCCGCCCGGACCTCGGCGAGCAGGCGATCGCGCGCCTCGCGGCGAAGCTGGGGATGTCGGAGGCCGAGGCGGCCAGCGGCATCATCCGGATCGCCAACGCGAACATGACCGAGGCGACCCACCTCATCTCGGTCGAGCGCGGCTACGACCCGCGCGACTTCGCGCTCGTCTCGGGCGGCGGCGCCGGATCCCTGCACGCCGTGGAGATCGCGCGCGACCTGGGCATCCCCCACGTCGTCGTGCCCCCCACGCCGGGCGTCACGTCGGCGCTCGGGATCCTGCAGGTCGACCTGCGCCACGACATCCTGCGCTCAGTCCTCACGCAGACGCAGGTGCTCGACCCCGCGCACCTCGCGCGGGTGTTCGCGGAGCTGCAGGACGAGGCGCAGCAGATCCTCGAGCAGGAGAGCATCCCCGCCGACCGCCGTCAGATCGAGCTGTCGCTCGACGTCCGCTA
The DNA here is from genome assembly GCA_034664705.1 of Solirubrobacteraceae bacterium. Classification (GTDB taxonomy): domain Bacteria; phylum Actinomycetota; class Thermoleophilia; order Solirubrobacterales; family Solirubrobacteraceae; genus JAOPZW01. The sequence continues at coordinate 2,645 of JAXDHC010000675.1, read as the reverse complement.
CTACGGCCAGACGCCGTACATGAACCTCGTGATCGACGAGGTGCCCGCGACCCCCGAGGCGGTCCAGGAGATCGTGGAGCGCTACGCCGACGCGTACGAGAGCGAGTTCGGCTACCGCCTGGACGAGGAGATCGCGAGCTTCGAGTTCGTCAACGCCCGCGCGGCGGCGATCGGCGTCACCGACAGCGCCGACATCGAGCGTCCCGCCCCCACCGGCGGGGCCGAGCCGCGCGAGACGCGCCCGGTCTACTTCGACGAGGGCGCGGACTTCCTCGACACGCCGATCTACGACCGCGACGTGCTGGGCGCCGACGCCACGCTGGAGGGCCCCGCGATCATCGAGCAGATGGACACGACCGTGCTCATCCCACCCGGCGCACGCGCCCGGGTCGACGCAGACCTGAACGTCGTCATCGACGTCAACGCCGGAGCGGGCCGCGAGGCCCTCGCCGCCGGCACCACCGCCAACCGGGGATCGTGACCATGGCCACCACGAGCATCACCACCGCTGCGCCGTCGCTGCGCCTGGACCCGATCACCTTCGAGGTCCTGCGCAACGCCTTCAAGGCGATGTGCAACGAGGCCAGCGCGCTCATCGAGCGCGTGTCCTACGCGCCGACGATCACGGAGGGCCACGACTACTCGGTCTCCGTGCTGACGCCGGACGGCCGGCTGGTCTCCCACGGGCAGCGCGACCAGGCTCCGCACATGGGGACGTTCGAGTCCTCGGTCCAGCACCTCGTCCGCGAGGTGAGCGAGTTCAAGCCGGGCGACGTCTTCATCTACAACGACCCGTACACCGGCGGCACGCATCAGAACGACGTGAAGGTCATGCGGCCGATCTTCTGGGAGGGCGAGGTGTTCGCGTTCGCGATCGCCCTGTGCCACTGGCCCGACGTCGGCGGCCCGATGCACGGCACGTTCAACCCGCACGCCACGGAGTGCTACGCCGAGGGCCTGCGGATGCCGCCGCTGAAGCTCTACGAGAACGACAAGCCGGTCAAGCCCATCTGGGATCTGATCGACATGAACGTGCGCGTCCCGAAGGAGCGCGTCGCCGAGCGCTACGCCCAGCACCAGGCGGGCGTGCTCGTCGAGCGCCGGCTCCTCGGCTACATCGAGAAGTTCGGCGCGGACACGATCCGCGACGCGTTCGAGGACACGATGGACCACTCCGAGCGGCTCTTCCGCGAGTGGGTGCGCCGGCTGCCCGACGGCTCCTACGAGTTCACGGACTACGGCGATCGCGACATCGGCCGCGAGGAGCAGCCGATGATCAAGGTCCACTGCAAGATGACGATCGAGGGCGACCAGGTCACCGTCGACTGGACCGACTCCGGGCCGGCCCCGATCGCGTCGTGGGGCTTCGCCCGCCCGGCGCTCCAGTCGGCGGTCTACGACGGGACGATGCACTGCTTCCCCGAGCTCGCGCCGCTGAACCACGGCGTCGTGCGCGCGATCAACATCGTGTCGAAGAAGGGCACCTGCGTGGACGTCGAGGAGCCCACGCCGGTCACCGGCTATTGCTCGGGCGCCTACGAGAAGGTCGACTGCGTGACGATGGCGTGCTGGGGCCAGGCGCTCCAGCGTGTCGACCCGACGCGGGTCCACGCGGCGACGGTCAACCTGCAGAATTTCTGCACCGGCGGCATCCACCCGAAGACCGGCCTGCCCTTCGTGTCCTACCTGTGGCTCGAGGGCGGCCAGGGCGCGCGCGCCTACGCGGACGGCAACTCCTTCTACATGATGATCTTCATCGGAGGCGCGTCGAACCAGCCCAACGAGGTGCTCGAGCGCTGGTATCCGATGTACTACACGAGCACCGAGGCCGAGGTCGACTCCTGCGGCGACGGCGAGTTCCGCGGCGGCTTCGGCCTGTCGCGCAACTTCGACGTGTGGGGCGACACGAACCTCGTGGTGCTCGGCGACCGCGAGCGGGTCGGGCCGCCCGGCCTGGCCGGCGGCACGAACGGCGGGCCGAACATCCTCATCCGCAACCCGGGCTCGCCCGAGGAGCAGAACCTCGGGATGTTCACCTCGAAGGCCGTGCTGCGGAAGGGCGACCGGGTGTACTTCGCGTCCAACGGCGGCGGTGGCTACGGGCTGCCGTGGAAGCGCCAGCCGGAGAAGGTCCTCGACGACGTCATCGACGGCCTGCTGAGCATGGAGAAGGCGCGCCGCGTCTACGGCGTCGCCATCGACGAGATCGACGCCGACGCGCTCGAGTACGAGATCGACGAGCACGAGACCGCCCGGTTGCGCGAGGCGCTGGAGGCCAGCGACGACCGCCCGCGCGGCGTCGGCCCGTTCGAGGTCAACGCGCTCGGCGAGAAGCTGTTCGCGACCCCGGGCGAGCTCGGCACGAGCCAGGGCGCCACGACCATGCCGGGGCAGCCGGGGTGAGGACGCCGTCATGAAGGAGTCGCTGAACCCGCCCGGCACGCCCCCGCCGCTGGGCCCCTACGTGAACGTGACGATCGCCCCGCCCGGCGGACGGCTCGTCTTCTGCGCGGGGACAGTGGCGTTCGGGCCGGACGGCGAGATCGTCGGCGAGGGCGACATCGTCGCCCAGACCCGGCAGGTCATGGAGAACTTGAGGATCGCGCTCGAGGCGGCGGGCGCGACCTTCGCCGATGTCGTCAAGA
>JAXDHC010000674.1:0-3352 GCA_034664705.1 Solirubrobacteraceae bacterium | reverse complement strand
CCCTGAAAGCGTGTGGCCGGGCGACACATTTCCTCGCAGCCCTGAAGGCGTGTGGCCGGGCGACACGGTCAGCTTGAGGAAATGTCGCTGGGGCGACATTTCCTCGCAGCCCTGAACGCGTGGCCGGGCGACACATTTCCTCGCAGCCCTGAAGGCGTGTGGCCGGGCGACACGGTCGGCTTGAGGGAGTGTCGCTAGGGCGACATTTCCTCGCCACCCATGAACCGGGCGACGTCAGCCGCGTCGGCCTCCAGGGCGGCGGCGACCTCGGCGGCCAGTGGGGCGAACGGCTCGATGTCGACGGCCCGGCCCGCGCCCCGCCGGCGCGCGCGCCACAGGCCGACCGCCTCGCCCGCGACGGTCGCCACGGCGCGCAGCATCCCGCCGCCCGGGTGCACGCGACGTGCGTGCTCCGGCGCGACGGCGAAGCCGCGGTCCTTCCAGCCGAGGAGGTAGGGATCGAAGGCGCCGAGGAGCCGGGGCGGCGCCGGCCCGTCGGCCGCGGCGCGCGCGGCGAGGTCGACGAGCCCGTCGGACCCAGCGGCGGCGAGCTCGCCCGCGATCGCGCCGAGCCCGGCGCGGGCGTCGCGCAGCGGCAGCCCCGCCCAGGCGGCGAGGTCGGCGGCCGTCGCGGGGCCGTGGCCGCGCAGGTAGCGGCGCGCGAGCTCCGCCAGCGCCGCGGCGCGCGCGTCGCCGGTCAGCGGCGCGGGCGGCGCGATCTCCAGCCAGTCGCGCGTGAGCGCGAAGGCCGGCTCGCCGCCGCGCACGGGCCCGAGCACGGCGATGCCGCGGCGCGCGGCGAGGCCGAGCAGGTGCGGCGTGGCCTGCCCCTCGGCGCGGATCCCGGCAGCGGCGAGGCGCTCGGCGAGCTCCCGTCGCGTGAGCGGGCCCTCCGCCGCGAGCGCGCGCTCGACGACCGTCACGGCGCGATCGGCGTCGCCGGGCGACACGCCCTCCTGCGCCAGCCGGCGCGCGCCGCCCGCCGCGCGCCGCGGCGCCGTCAGCCCGAGCAGCCAGGCGTAGTCCTCCCGGGCGACGAGGTGCAGCGTCCCGCGCGCGAGCCAGGCGACGACCACGGAGCGCTCGTCCGTCAGCGCCGCATCGACGCCCGCGGCGGTGAGCCCGGCGCCGCGGGCGCGCAGCGCGAGCCGTGCCGCGCGCGGGTCCTGCGCCTGCACGGCGAGCAGCGCGGTGACGATCCCCGCCGGCGCGAGGCCGGCCGGGCGGTGCAGCAGCTGCGCCGCGGCGCGGCGGACCCGGAGCTCGGCGCCGGTCACGCTGCCGATGAGCACAGGCCGCCGCGCGCCGGCGAGCGCGCCGAACGCGAGGGAATGTCGCCCTGGCGGCCTCCGGCGGCGACGACGACGCCGAGGGCGGTGACGACAACGGCGGTCGCCAGGACTCACGGGGCTCGCGCGAGGGGTCCGACCGGGCCGACCACGAGAACGGCTCGGGCGCCGACGGCGAGATCGACGGCAACGGCGGCGACGACGACCTCGACGGCAAGGCCGGTGACGACGACCTGTGCGGCGACGGCGACAACGGCCACCTGGTCGGCGGCGCGGGCAACGACATGCTCGCCGGCGGCCCGGCGACGACATCGAGCGCGGCCAGGCGGGCAGCGACGACGTCGAGGGCGACCAGGGCGACGACACGATCCTCGCGCGCGACGGCCGGCGCGACACGAGCAGCTGCGGCGCGGGCGACGACCACGTGCGCGCCGATCGCCAGGACGAGGTCAGCAGCGCTGCGAGCACATCGCCCGCTGACCGGCGGCTCCGCGTTCCGGGGGCCGGGCGCCGGCCGGGCCCCCGAGCGCGCGCAGGCTCGTCGCCCAACGGCGGCGACTGCTCGCCGCGGCCCCGCGCGTCTCCGTCGGCCGGAGAGTCGTCCAGCGCGCGGGCCCTCACCGCCTCCCGGGGCACGACCGTGCGCTTCCGGTGGACGGGGGAGGAGCCGCACGACGTGGTGGTCACCAGTGGCCCGGTCCGGTTGCGCACGCCCGTTCCGGCGGGCCGGCCGTCCTGGACCGGCCGTTCACCAAAGCCGGGACCTACCGGATCGTCTGCACGCCGCACGACGGCATGACGCTGCGCCCTGCAGGTGCGCTGAGGCGCCGATCGGCCGGCCGTGAGGCCGGGCGCGGACCATCCGGCCCCGGTCTGCGCCCGGCCTTGCGATCCTTGCAGCCGATGCGGGTCGTGGTGGACAACACCGCCGGTGGCGATGCGGGGTTCGCCGACGCCGTCGCGCGGGGCCTGCGGGAGCGCGGGATGGAGGTCGAGCTGCGCCCGCCCCCGCCGGCGACGACGTTCGACACGGCGGTGCACCTCGTGTCGGCGGGCATCGTCCTGCGCGTCGACGAGCGGCCCGACCGCGCCACGATGTCGGTCGTCGAGGACGTCGTGCGTGGCGCACTCATGCACAGCGCCAGCCTGCGGCGCCGCACGCGCACGGTCCCTGTGCAGCTGGGGGAGACCGCGCGCGTCCTCGCGTGGCTGGACGTCTTCGGCTGACCGGTGCGCCCGGGCGCCCGCGCCGCCCGAGGCCGCCCCGCCGGGGCCATACTTGGGTGCCGTGAGCCCGCTGCGCATCGACCCGATCGCCGAGGCGCGTCGCCACTGGAGCGAGCGCTGGGGCGAGGAGCCGGCGCGGCCGATGGCCGCCGTCACGTCGATCATGCGCGCGCAGCAGGTGCTGATGGCGCGCCTGAACGAGCTGCTCCGTCCGCTCGAGCTGACGTTCCCGCGCTACGAGGCCCTGATGCTCCTCTCGTTCACGCGCGCGGGCGCCCTGCCGCTGGGCAAGATCGGCGAGCGCCTCCAGGTCCATCGCACGAGCGTCACGAACATCGTCGACAAGCTCGAGGCCGACGGCCTCGTCCGCCGCGTCCCGCACGCCTCCGATCGCCGCGCGACGCTCGCGGAGATCACCGACGCCGGGCGCGCGGCGGCGACCGAGGCGACGGCGCGGCTCAACGCCGCCGCGTTCGGGATCGAGGCGCTCGGGAACGACGAGCAGGAGACGGTGACCGCCGTCCTGCGCGCGCTGCGGGTCGACGCCGGCGACTTCGTCGACGGTGACGCGGATCGTGGCTAGACTTCGCCGCTCCCAGATACGAGGAAGTCCGACCTTTCGCGATGGCCACCACGTACTCCGTTCCCACCACCGAGGCCGAGTGGCGCGAGGCCTACGCGCTGACCCCCGAGCGCGAGGCGCCGTTCGCGACGCTCTCCGGCGTCCCGGTCAAGCCGCTCTACACGGAGGCCGACCTCCCGCCGCGCGAGGACATCGGCGTCCCGGGCGGGTATCCGTTCACCCGCGGCGTGTACCCGAGCATGTACCGCGGACG
>JAXDHC010000673.1:0-5346 GCA_034664705.1 Solirubrobacteraceae bacterium | reverse complement strand
ACGTGCGAAGCGGCTTCAGCGTGCCGCCGCGGATCACGCTGCGCTCGCTGGCCTCCGGAGCGATCCGGCCGCGCTGGTCGGCGGACTTCATCCGCCGCCCGCGCCTCACGTTCGGCAACGTCGCCGGGACGGCGGGCGCGCCGTCCGACGCGATGCTCCTCAGCGGCGTCATCAACAGCCAGTTCGACCCGACGCTGAGCTGGAGGGACCTCGCATGGCTGCGCGAGGAGTGGACCGGGCCGCTCGTCGTGAAGGGCATCCTCCATCCCGACGACGCCCGCCAGGCCGTCGCGCTCGGCGTCGACGGCATCGTCGTGTCCAACCACGGCGGGCGCCAGCTCGACCACGCGGTCTCGTCGATCGCCGCGCTGCCGGCCGTCGTCGACGCGGTGGAGGACACCGCCGAGGTCTACTTCGACGGCGGCGTCCGCCGCGGCGTCGACGTCGCCAAGGCGCTCGCCGCCGGCGCCCGCGCGTGCCTCGCCGGCCGGGCGCTCGTCTACGGCGTGGGCGCCGGCGGCCAGGCGGGCGCGACGCGCGCCGTGCAGATCCTGGCCGACGAGCTGGCGCTCGCGATGACGCTGCTCGGTTGTCCCGCCGTGCGCGACCTCGACGGGAACTTCCTCGGCGCGACGGGTGGCGCCGCGCTCGGCGCCGCGCCCCCGCCGCCGCGCTGAGCGGCGCGGGCGTTCGGCCGGCCCGTCCCAGCCGGCGGCCGGCGCGCCCGGCTGGACGGATTGCCGCACCGGCCTACTGACCGTCGGAATCTCGCCCCGCTTCGGAGAGGACGACGCATGGGCACCGAGCAGTACCACGAGCCGCCGGAAGAGCTGTCGCACGACGCGCGCACGTTCGCGCGGCTGTGCACCTCGCTGATCGAGGAGGCCGAGGCGATCGGCTGGTACGCCCAGCGCCTCGCGCTCGAGCGCGACGGGCAGGCCGCGGCCATCATGCGCGACGCGCAGAACGAGGAGTTCAAGCACTTCAGCATGGACCTCGAGTACCTGCTGCGCCGGACGCCGCGGTGGCGGACGGTCGCGCAGCGGATCCTCTTCCAGCCGGGCGACATCCTCGAGCACGGGGAGGAGGGCGAGGAGGCCGTCGACGCCGCCGGCGAGGGCGGCGAGCCGCCCCCTCCACCCGCGATCGCGCTCGCGCCGGAGCCCGAGTCGCTCGGCATCGGCAGCCTGAAGGGGAGCGCGGGATGAACCACCTCCTGCGGTCCCTCGCGCCCGTCACCGACCGCGGATGGGAGCTGCTCGAGGAGGAGGCGCGCCGGCAGCTCACCGCCGCGCTCGCCGGGCGCAAGCTCGTGGACTTCTCCGGCCCGCACGGATGGGGGCACTCCGCGACGAACCTCGGGCGGACCGACCACGTCGGCCGGCTCGTCGACGGGGTCGTCGCCCGCCGCCGGCGCGTGCTGGCGCTCGTGGAGCCGCGCGCGGACTTCAGCCTGTCGCGGGAGGACCTCGCCGCCGCCGACCGCGGCGCCGAGGACCCGGACCTCGAGCCCCTCGCCCGCGCCGCGCGCCAGATCGCGCTGTCGGAGAACATCGCCGTGCTCCACGGCCGCGAGGACCTCGGGATGCCGGGCATCACCGCCGCCTCGCCGCATCGGCCGATCCTGCTCAGCGACGACATGCAGGCCTGCCCTCGCCACGTCGCCGAGGCGGTGGAGCTGCTGCTCCGCGGCGGCGTCGGGGGCCCGTACGGGCTCGCGCTCGGGCCGGACGCGTACACCCAGGTGATCCAGACCACCGAGCACGGCGGCTACCCGCTGTTCCAGCACCTGCGCCACATCGTCGGCGGGCCGCTCGTCTGGGCGCCCGGGGTGGACGGGGCGGTCGTCCTCAGCCTCCGCGGCGGGGACTTCCTCTTCGACTGCGGCCAGGACGTCGCCATCGGCTACGACCGCCACGACCCCGATGCGGTGCACCTGTACCTCGTCGAGAGCTTCAGCTTCCGCGTCGCCACCCCGGAGGCCGCCGTCGCGCTGCCGCCGGCCGCGTCGCACGCGGGTTGAGACCGGCGCCGCCGCGCCGCCCTCAGCGCCGCGAGCCCTGGCCCGTCGCCCGCCAGATCCCGCGGTAGACCTCCGCGAGCTCGGCGAGGTGGCGGCGCATGCGCTTCTCGGCGGCGTCGGGGTCGCCCGCCTCGATCTGCTCGAGGATCTCGCGGTGGTCGTTGCAGACCTTGTGCGTGAAGTCCTGCGGCAGGCCGGAGCGCGCGAGGTGGGTGTGGAGCACCGAGAAGATCGGCTGCGCGGCGATCTGCAGCAGCGCGTTCCCGCAGGCCTCCACGAGGATGCCGTGGAACTCCTTGTTCTGGAGGTACTGCTCCTCGGCCGAGAGCTCGTTGTCGCCGGAGAGCGTCATGCGGAGGGCCTCGATGTCCCGGTCGGTGCGACGCACGGCGGCCTGGCGGACGGCGAAGATCTCGATCAGCTCGCGCGCCTCGAGGAACTCGGGCAGCGTCACGTCGTCGGTCTGGCTGAGCAGCTCGATGTTGCGCTGCACGAACCGCGAGATGTGGTCGACGGTCGGCAGCATCACGAAGTTGCCGCCGCCTGCGCCCTTCGCGGTGCGGATCAGGTTCTCGGCCACCAGCAGCCGCATCGCCTCGCGGATCGTGCCGCGGCTCACGCCGAACTCGGCGGCGAGCGCGACCTCCGTGGGCAGGCGCTGGCCGCGGGCCAGCTCGCCGGACAGGATCATGCCGCGGAGCTGGTCGTAGACCTGCTCGTAGGCCTTGCGCACGCGGCGCAGCGGGAGCGCGGGCGAGCCGGCGCCCGGACCGGGGACGACCGTCCTGACGCCCGCGGGATCGGGCTCTTCCGGTGCGGTCATCGTGTCCGCAAGCGTACCGTCGGGCGGGGATGGCGCCCCCGCGGCGGGGGTCACGCCGGCTCGCTCCACGGGGCGTCCGTGCCGGGGAACCCGCCCGCCGTCTCGCCGTCGGGCCGGCGGTGGACCATGAACGTGCGCCCGAACTCGCACACGACCTCGCGGCGCTGGTTGATCCCGCGCGTGCGCATGCGGACGATGCCCGCCTCCGGGCGCGAGCGCGACTCGCGCACCTCGAGGATCTCGGTCTCGGCCCAGAGCGTGTCGCCCGCGTAGACGGGGTTCGGGAGGCGGATGTCGTCCCACGCGAGGTTCGCGACCGCGTTCTCGCTCGTGTCGGGGACGCTGAGGCCGGTGACGAGCGACAGCGTGAAGCAGCTGTTGACGAGGGGGCGCCCGAACTCGGTCGCGGCGGCCAGCTCGGCGTTGAAATGCGTCTGGTTCGTGTTCATCGTGAGGCAGGTGAACCAGATGTTGTCCGCGTCGGTGATCGTCCGCCCGAGGCGGCTGCGGAACACGTCGCCCGCCTCGAAGTCCTCGAAGAATCGGCCCCGCCAGTCCTTCGGGGCGCTCACGGTCTGCGTCATCGTTTTCGTCCTCCGTGGTTCTCAGCCGTCAACCAGCAATAGGTCGGACTTTAGCCTACGATGACCCGCGTCTTCGATCCCGAATCACACCCCCGGAGCTGACGCCATGAGTACGACGTCCACGATCTCACCGGCCGAGATCCGCACCGCGGTCCGCGAGCTGTGCGCCGCCTACGGCGAGAGCTACTGGCAGCGAGTCGACGCCGACAATGCCTATCCGACCGAGTTCGTCGACGCCCTCACGAAGGGCGGATGGCTCGCCGCGCTCATCCCCGACGAGTACGGCGGGGCCGGCCTCAGCATCGTCGAGGCGGCGGTGATCCTCGAGGAGGTCAACCGGTCGGGCGGCAACGCCGGCGCCTGCCACGCGCAGATGTACACGATGGGCACGGTCCTGCGCCACGGCAGCGACGCGCAGAAGGAGCGCTGGCTGCCGGGCATCGCGTCGGGCGACCTGCGCCTGCAGGCGTTCGGCGTCACCGAGCCCGACGCGGGCCTGGAGACGACGAAGATCCGCACGCGCGCCAAGCGCGACGGCGACCGCTACGTGGTCAACGGCCAGAAGGTCTTCATCTCCCGCGCCGAGCACTCCGACCTCATGCTGCTGCTGGCGCGCACGTCCGACGCCGACGAGGAGCACGGCGCCTGGTGGGGCCTCTCGACGTTCGTGGTCGACATGCGCGAGGCGCTCGCCGCGGGGACGCTCACGATCACCCCGATCGAGACGATGCTCAACCACCACACGACCGAGCTCTTCTTCGACAACCTCGAGATCCCGGCCGAGAACCGGATCGGCGAGGAGGGCATGGGCTTCCGCTACATCCTCGACGGCATGAACGCGGAGCGGATCCTCATCGCCGCGGAGTGCGTCGGCGACGGGCGCTGGTTCGTCGACCGCGCGACCGAGCACGCCCGCCGGCGCGAGGTCTTCGACCGTCCGATCGGCGCGAACCAGGGCGTCGCGTTCCCGCTGGCGTGGGCCTACGCGCGCATCGAGGCCGCGGCGCTGATGACGGCGGACGCGGCGGCGCGGTACGCGGCCGGCGAGAAGCCCGCCGAGCAGGCGAACATGGCCAAGCTGCTGGCCGCCGACGCCTCGTGGCAGGCCGCGAACGCGTGCCTGGACACGTACGGCGGCATGGGCTTCGCCCGCGAGTCGGGCGTCGAGCGCAAGTTCCGCGAGACGCGCCTGTACCAGGTCGCGCCGGTCTCGACGAACATGGTGCTCGCCTACCTCGCCCAGCGCGTGCTCGGCCTGCCGCGCTCGTACTGAGCGCACGACGGAGCGGCCGGGAACCCGCTCAGGCGCCGGGCGCGCGGCCGTTCGCGACGGCGCCCGGCGCCGTGGCGGCCGTCTCGTCCAGCCACCGCCATACCGCGTCGGTGTGCTCGCCGAGGGCGGGGATCGGGTCCATGCGCGGCTCGCGCCCGCGCACGGTGACCGGCGGCAGGAGCGCCTCGATCGGGCCCCCCGGCGTGTCGACGGTGCGCCATCGGTCGCGCGCCTTGAGCTGGGGGTGGTCGGTGAGCTCGCCCGGCCCGCGCATGACGCCGTAGGCGATCCGGGCGGCCTCGAGGCGGCGGACGAGCTCGGCGCCGTCGAGCCGTTCGAGGACCGCCTCGATCTCGGCGTGCAGCGCGGCGCGGTTGCCCACGCGCGCCGCGTTGGAGTGGAAGCGCGGGTCCCGGGCGAGCTCGGGGCGCTCGAGCACGACGCCGCAGAAGGCCTGCCACTCGCGATCGTTCTGCACGCCCAGGTTCAGCTCGCGCCCGTCGCCCGTGGCGAACGGCCCGTAGGGCGCGACGGCCGCATGGGCGGCGCCGGTGCGCGGCGGCGGCGCGCCGCCGTATCGGGCGACGTACCACGGATGCGACATCCACACGGCCAGACCGTCGAAGAGCGACACCTCCAGGGC
>JAXDHC010000672.1:0-2654 GCA_034664705.1 Solirubrobacteraceae bacterium | reverse complement strand
CGACCCGCCGGCGACCGACCCCTCCCCCGTCTCCACGCAGGTCAGCTTCACCGTGGGCACGCCCGCGGCCGGTCCCGACGTGACGCCCGCCCCCAGTGGGGCGCTCGCCGCGCCGAACTCGGTCGTCCGGCTGTCCGACGGCCTGCACATCTCCACGGGCGCGTTCCAGGCGCCCGACGGCAACCTCTGGGTCACCGACCACAACGCCGGCCTCTGCCGCGTGACGAAGCCGAGCTTCGACGCGGCAGGCGACATCGACCATCCGAAGGTGCCCGGTGGCGCCGGACCGAACTCATGCCTGGGCGGCCTGCTGCCGGAGGCCCGCGAGGGCGCCGACGCGGCCGGCCAGCCGGTGTTGCTCGACCCGACGCCGCGCAACCCCAACAGCGGTGACGAGGTCGTGATCGTGCCCGACGGCGCGTCGCCCTCGACCTCGCTGTTCCGGGCGCAGTGGAACCCGGGATCGAAGCGCTTCGATCCGCTCGACGCGATCGACGGCCCGCTCGACGCCGACGGCGACGAGCCGCGCCCGACCGCGGCGGCGCTCGGGCCCTACCCGGACGGCCCGAACGGCGACGAGCAGCCGGACCTGTTCTACCTCCGCAAGAAGGACGACCTCGTCGTCCGCATCCGCGACGCGGCGGGAGACGACCCGCAGGTCGACGTCGTCGGCCGGACGGCCGGCGGCCGCGGCTCCGAGGCGCTCGCCATCGGCCAGCGCACGGTGGACGGCAAGAAGCAGCCGGTGATCTACATCGGCGAGCCGACCGGCGTGACGCGGCTGATCCCGCAGGAGGGCGCCACGCCGACCGCGACCCCGATCACGCTGCCGGGCCTCACGGGCGGACCGTCGGCGCTCGCCTACGACAAGGCGCGCGACCTGCTGTACGTCGGCACGGCGAACGCCGCGGGCGACCCGGAGGCCGTCCCGCCCGTCCCTGTCACCGAGAACAGCGACCGCGTCCTGCGGTACTCCGTCGACGGGACGGACACCGACGCTCCGAGCACGACGCTGGCGGCTGAGGACTCCATCGGAGCGTTCAACATGGTCGGCGGGCTGGGCGTCCGTCCCGATGGCCAGGTCCTGGTCACCGACGACGTCGCCCTGACGCTGCCGACCGAGCCGATCGGCACCGGCCGGCTGTACCAGATCGGTTCGCCGGAGGCCCACATCACGAGCGGTCCGACGGACGACGGCAACCCGGCGCTCGACCGGTCACACACATCGGACGACACGCCGGAGTTCACGGTGGAGGGTGACGGCACGCTGCAGTGCGTGCTCCGCGAGAACGGCGCCACGCCGGCGCCTGAGGCCTGGCAGGGCTGCGGGGACAACCCCGTGTCCGCGGCCGACCTGAACGGCGGCCCGCTCGCGGACGGCCGGTACGTCCTGTCCGTCCGCTCGACCCAGGGCGCCGACGGCGATCAGGCCAAGCAGAACGACACCTCGCTGTACGTCCCCGAGTCGCTGCCGTTCACGGTGGACACGCAGGCGCCCGGCACGCCGGACATCGACGTGTCCCGGACCAACGGCAAGTCCAACGCCTCGCCGTGGTTCACGTTCACCCCGGCGGGCGACGACAGCCCCTCGGAGCTCGCGTGGCGCTGCCTCCTCAACGACGAGGACGCGTTCACGGCGTGCCAGCCGGGTCGCACGTACCCGCTCAACGCGGACGGCACGTCGAAGCTCGAGGGTGCGAACACGGTCGAGGTCAAGGCGGTCGACAAGGCCGGCAACGAGACCGAGAACGCGGGCAGCCACGCGTGGGATGCCGACACCTCGATTCCGAAGGTGACCATCACGGCACCCGGCGGCGCGGACCAGACGGTCCGTCAGAACGAGACGACGGCGACCTTCGCCTTCACGGTGGAGGACGGCGCGGCTCCCGAGGCGGCCAAGACGGGTTGCCGCCTGGACGGCGAGGCGTGGAAGGAGTGCAACCGCGACGGTGAGACCTACGAGGATCTGACCGACGGCGTGCACGTCTTCAAGGCCCATGCCCGGGACCACTACGGCAACATGAGCCCGACCGCATCGCGCCGGGTGATCGTCGACCGGACCGCGCCGGAGTTCGCGATCAGCGGTCTCCAGGCCCTGAGCACCACCGGTCCCGACGTCAGCGTCTCCTTCGCGGTCGACGCGGCGACGCTCGGCCAGGGCGAGGGCGACACGACGTTCCTGTGCTCGCTCGACGGGGCCGCCGAGGCGGCGTGCGCGAACCCGCTGCCCCTCACGGGACTCAGCGCCGGTGAGCACACCCTGCGCGTCGTGGCGGTCGACGACGTCGGCAACCGCCGCGAGCAGTCGGTGACCTGGACGGTCGCCGCGACGGCCCCCATCCCGCCGGCCCCGCCGGCCCCGCCGGCCCCGCCGGTGGGTGGCCCCGGCGCGAACCCCGGCGGCGGCCAGGGCCAGGGCGGCGGCCAGGGTCAGGGCGGCGCCCAGGGCGGCCAGGGCCAGGGCCGCGGCCGCGGTGGGCTGGCGGCGGTGCAGGTCGCGCCGACGCTCCAGACCGCCGCGCTGCGGGCGCAGGGCCTCCCGGTGACGGTCCGGACCGTGGCCGGCACGACGACGGTGCAGATCCGCGTGTTCCAGCTCGTCGGCGGCAACAACGCCCGCGCGGCGGCGGCGACCAAGGGCGGCAAGCGCAAGC
>JAXDHC010000671.1:0-3404 GCA_034664705.1 Solirubrobacteraceae bacterium | reverse complement strand
CGCCACGCCGTCGCGGACGGCGACCTGGACGACGTCCAGGCGCCCGGCGGCCGACGGCACGTTGCGCTGCAGCCGCACGCGGACCGTCGGCTCGGGCGGCGGATCGGTCATCCCGCCGACGAGGCGGACGATCGGCATCCCGACGACCCGGAAGACGACGAGCGCGGAGCGCGGGTTGCCGGGCAGTCCGACGACCGGCACGCCACCGGCGTCGGCGAGCAGCGTGGGCTTGCCCGGGCGCAGCGCGATCCCGTGGCACCAGATGCCCGGCTCGCCGAGCTGGGCGACGACCGCGGCGGTCTCGTCGCGCGCGCCGACCGACGAGCCGGCGGACACGACCACGACGTCGCAGTCGTCCACCGCCGCGCGGAGCACGCGGTGCAGCGCCTCGGGGTCGTCGGGGACGATCCCGCGCGCGACGGGGTCCCCGCCCGCGTCGCGGACGAGCGCCGCGAGCGCGACGCTGCTCGCGTCGCGCACCTGTCCGGGGCCGAGCTCGGCGGTCTCGGGCGCGACGACCTCGTCGCCGGTGGAGACGATCGCCACGCGCGGCCGGCCGTGGACGGCCACCTCGGTGGCCCCCGCGGCGGCGAGCAGCCCGAGGTCCTGGGCGCGCAGCGGCCGTCCGGCCGGGACCACCTCGGCGCCCGCGGCGGCGTCCTCGTCGGCGCGGACCATGCCGTCGCCGGGCGCCACCGGGCGCAGCACCTCGATCGTGCCGGCCATCGCCTCCTGCGTGTGCTCGACCATCACGACGGCGTCGGCGCCGGGCGGCAGCACGCCGCCGGTCGGCATGGCCACCGCGTGGCCGGGGGTCACGGCGACGTCGGGTGCCAGGCCCATCGCGACCGCGCCGGACACGTCGAGGTAGCTCGGCAGCCCCTCGGAGGCGCCGTACGTGTCGGCGGCGCGGACCGCGTAGCCGTCGACCGTGGAGCGGGCGAAGCCCGGCAGGTCGTCGGGCGCGCGCACCGGCGCGGCCGGCACACGACCGTGGGCGTCGGCCAGGGCGACCGTCTCGATCGGGGTGCGCCGCCCGGGCCGGAATCCCGCCAGCGTCTCCGCCACCGTGCGGACGGCGAAGAACTCCCGGTGCGTGGCCCGGGCCACGTCAGGCATCCCCGGTCGGAGCGGCCGGCTCTGCGCGCGCGCTGAAGCCGGCCACCCCCGCCTTACTTCTCGGTGTCCTCGGGGTCCTTCGGGTGCTCGCGCGCCTCGGCTCCGCCGCGGTCGAGGCCCAGCACGCTGAGCAGCGGGCCGAGCGCCACCTGGCCGAGGCCGCAGATGGACGTCATCCGCAGCGTCTCCTCGAGGCCCAGGATCTCGTCCGGCACGTCGCCGGTGCCCTTGCCCTGCTCCAGCAGGTCGCTGAGCATCGTGTGCGCCTTGTGCGATCCGACGCGGCAGGGGACGCACTTGCCACACGACTCGTTGCGGAAGAAGCGCAGCACGTTCGTGCCGGCGGCGAGCATGTTCGTGCCCTCCGCGACGATGGTGAGCGCGCCGGAGCCGAGCATCGACCCGGCCTCCTGGAGCGGCTTCCAGTCCAGCGGCACGTCGAGGTGCTCGGCGCCGAGGAAGTTCGACGAGGCGCCGCCGGGCTGGAAGGCGCCGACCTCGCGGCCCTCCGTCACGCCGCCGGCGAGCTCGATCAGGTCGCGCGCCGTCGCGCCGGCGCGGACGCAGTACACGGCCGGGCGCTCGACGTGGCCGGACACGGCGAAGAACTTCAGGCCCGTCGCGCCGTTGACGCCCTGCTCCTTCCACCACTCCGCGCCGCGCTCGACGATGATCGGCACGGCCGCGAACGTCTCGACCGAGTTCATGAGCGTCGGCTTGCCCCAGAGGCCGTAGATGGCCGGGAACGGCGGCTTGTTGCGCGGCTCGCCGCGGTGGCCCTCCATGCACTCCAGCAGCGCCGACTCCTCGCCGAGGATGTAGCCGCCGGGCGAGGTGAAGATCTCCATCGAGAGGCGGCGACCCGAGCCGAGCACGTCCTCGCCGAGCAGGCCCTCGGCGCGCAGGCGCTCGATCTCCTCGCGGAGGACGTCCTCCTCGGGGCCGTACTCGTGGCGGATGAAGATCCAGCCCTCCTCGCACCCCGCGACGACCATGCCGAGGAGCATCCCCTCGAGCACGAGATGCGGCTGCTCGGCGAGGATCTGGCGGTCCTTGAAGGTCCCGGGCTCCGACTCGTCGGCGTTGCAGATGGCGTACTTCGGCTGCGCCTGCTGGGCGGCGACCATCTCCCACTTCGTGCCGGTCGGGAAGCCCGCGCCGCCCATGCCGCGCAGGCCGGAGTCCTTCAGCGCGGCGACGATCTCCTCGCCGGCGATCTCGCCGGCCAGGGCGCGGCGCAGCACCTGGTAGCGCTCGGCGCCCGCCGCATACGGATCGTTCGGGCGCGGCTCGTCGCCGCGCGTCGCCTCGCCGTGGGTCCGGTGGCCGTTGGAGCTGTCGCGGTACTGCTGCACGAGCAGCTCGACCTCGCCGACGTTCACGGGGCGCTCGTCGACGGCCGCCGCCGGCGCGATGTCGCAGCGCCCGAGGCAGGAGACCTCGCGCACCTCGATCTCGACGTCGTCTCCGTAGCGCGCCTTGACCTCCTGGATGCGCTGGTCGGAGTCGTGCAGCCAGCACGTCAGATCGTGGCAGACGGCGACCTCCACCTTCGGCGGCGGCGAGGTGCGGAAGTGGGGGTAGAACGAGATCAGGCCCTCGATCTCATAGAGCGGGCGGCGCACGTCGCGCGAGAGCGTGACGAGCTCCTCGCGCGGCAGCCAGCCGACGCGCCGCTGGATCGCCGTGAGTGCCGGGATCAGGCTCGGCCCGGGGAACTTGCCCGCGCGGGCCTCGGTGCCCGGGTGCCGGGGCTGGACGGGAAGCCCCGTCCGCCCCCCGCCGTCGCCGTTCCCGTGGGCGTCGCCCGTGGTCGCCTCGGTCGCCATCTAGACCCCTTCCCGCACCGTGACGGGCTCGTGCGCCGCGGCGGTGCCGACGCGTTCGATCTTCACCGCGCAGAACTTGAACTCGGGGATCTTGCCCATCGGGTCGATCTCGTCGATCGTCAGCAGGTTCGCCGCGGCCTCGCGGAAGTGGAACGGCACGAAGCACGTGCCCGGCGTGTCGCGGTGCGACAGTCGGGCCTTGAGCTCGATCGTGCCGCGCCGCGAGGAGATCCGCACGAAGTCGCCGTCGGTGACGTTCATGTCCTTCGCGTCGTCGGGGTTCATGTAGACGTGCGGCTCGGGCTGGATGGCGTCCAGCGCGAACGAGCGCCGCGTCATCGAGCCGGTGTGCCAGTGCTCGAGCAGGCGCCCGGTGTTCAGCACGTAGGGGAACTCCTCGCTGGGCAGCTCCTTGGCCGGCAGCCACTCGGCGCCCACGAGGTGGGCCTTGCCGTC
>JAXDHC010000670.1:0-4408 GCA_034664705.1 Solirubrobacteraceae bacterium | reverse complement strand
TTCTGGCACGACGCCTGAGAGGCCCTGCCGGCCCGCGCCGGTCGCCCACCCGTCGCCGCGCTCTACCATGCAAGCTGTACCATGCAAGGAAGTCCGCTCGCGCCCCGGCGACCGGAGGAGCAGATGCCAGGATCGTCAACGGACATCCGGACGTCCCACGAGGCCGGCGCCCCGCCCGGCCTCTCCGAGCGCGTCCGCGACGTGCACCGGCGCTTCGCCACGGGCATCACCGTGGTCACCACCGCGGTGGATGGCGTCCCCTACGGCCTGGTCGTCAACGCCTTCTCCAGCATCTCGCTCTCGCCGCCGCTGGTGCTCGTCTGCGTGGCGGAGACGACCTCGACCTACGAGCGGCTGTTCCGCGGCGAGCACTTCGCCGTCAACATCCTCGCGCGCGACCAGGTCGACGTCGCGATGCGCTTCGCGCGCTCGGGGGGCGACAAGTTCGCCGACCTCGCCTGGCGCCCCGGGCGGCACGGGTCGCCCGTCATCGACGGCGTCGCCGCGGCGCTCGAGCTCAGCGTCGAGACGCGACTGCCCGCCTACACGCACACGATCTTCATCGGGCGGGTCCTCGAGGCCCATGCGGCCGAGCACGCGCCGCTCATCTACCTCGACACCCGCTTCTACGACGGCGCGCAGCTCCGGCCCGCGGGCTGACCGCGCGCCGATCTCGCCCATCGCCCAACCGCCGGAGCCGCATGAGCACACCGAGCAGCAACCGCGAGCATCTCGTCGCGACCTGGAAGGCCATCGACACCGACCGGCGCCTCGACGCGCTCGAGGACTACTTCGCCCCCGGCTACGTCCGTCACTCCAGCGAGGGCGACTACGGCCTCGCGGAGTACCGCGACCTGCTCGCGAGCCTGCACGTCGCCTTCCCCGACCTCAGCGGCTCGCTGAGCGAGATGACCGCCGAGGGCGACCGCGTCGCCTACCGGTGGGTGTCGGTCGGCACCCACGAGGGCAGCTACATGGGCGTGCCGCCCACCCGGAAGCGCATCACCGCCACCGGCATCACGATCAGCCGCCTGGAGGGCGGGCGCATCGTCGAGGAGTGGGCCTCGTGGAACAAGGTGAGCGTGCTCCACACCCTCGGGATCATCCCGATCGGCCCGCGGCCGTAGCCGCCCGCCGGCCATAGCCGCCGGCCGCGTCGCCGCGCCCGGGCTCAGGCGTCGGCGGCGCCCGGCGCGTCCGCCTCGTGCTCGGCGACCCGCACCGTGTCGATCCCGAGGTCCTCCAGGATGTGCGTCACGACGTGCGCCGTGCGCTTGGCGCGCAGCAGCGCCGTGCGCGCCGCCGCGGCGGGATCGTCGGCCGCGGGCTCCGCGATCCGCGGCGCGGCGACGTAGAGGAGCACCGCCGCGGGCGTCCCGGCGCCGCGCGCGAGCGCGGACTCCAGCGCTCGTCGCGACGGGGCGTCGCCCGCCCCGAAGACGTCGCCGAGCGGATCCTGCTCGTGGACGGTCACGAGGGCCGGGGCACCGGTGGCGGGCGCCCCCTGGACGAGCGCGAGATGCCGGCCCGCGCCGTGGCGGTCGCCGAAGGTGACCGCGCGGACCGCGCCCCCGAGCGTGGCCAGGGGCTCGTCGCGCTCGCGCACGATCGCGGGCTCCGACCGCATGCGGACGTCGAGCGCGTCCAGCGTCGTCGCGACGCGGATCCCGAGCGATCCGGCGAGCCGTTCGATCGCCGCCGGCGGGGCAGCGTCGCCGTCCTCGTCGAGGATCCAGCAGATGGCCGCGCCGCCCGACGTGCCGGCCGCCAGCGCGAGCTCGACCGCCGCGTCGACGACGCCCGCCCGCAGCAGGATGGCGTCGTCGGGGACGCGGATGGGCATGACGTGGCCGGGCTCGATGATGTGCGCCGCGGTGCTGTCCGGGCTCGCCGCCACGCGCATCGTCAGCGCGCGGTCGGCCGCCGACACACCGGTCGTGACGCCCCGGCGAGCCTCGATCGAGATCTGGAACTCCCACGGCCGCGGCGTGCCGAACGGCCGCAGCCCGAGGGCCAGGCAGCGCTGCTCGGGGAGCGCGAGCCACGGCGTCCCGCGCGCGTGGACGAGCATCGCGTTGACCGCTTCGGCGGTGACGTGCTCCGCGGCCGCCACCAGGCAGCCGCCGGCCTCGGGCCGGCACAGGTCGACGACGGCGACGACCCGGCCCGCGGCGAGCTCGTCCACCGCGGCCCGTGCGTCCGGCGGGACCACCGCGAGGGCGGGCGCGAACGGCGTGTGGGGCGGTTCGGCCACGGCGAGCGTCACGTCGCTACTGCACCAGGATGCCGGCCTGGACGGGCCAGGTGACCAGCACGCCGTCGCCCGCGCGCAGGTCGCGCGCCGCGTCGTCGGTGATGGGCGTGCGCACGAGGAACGCGCGGCCGGTCGCCGACGCCGTGACGACGAAGCGCAGGGTGTTGCCGAGGTAGATGATCTCCGTGACGACGCCCTCGACCGCGTTGAGGTCGCCCGGGACGGGCCCGCCGGCGGGCAGGAGGCGCAGCCGCTCGGGCCGGATGACGAGCGTCGCCGAGTCGCCGCCGGGCCAGTCGGCCGGGAGCGCGACGCGGCACGTCAGCTCGTCGCTCTCGAGCCAGTCCTCGGCGCCGTTGCGGCGGATCCGCCCCTCGAAGAGGTTCGAGTCGCCGATGAAGTCGGCCACGAAGCTCGCCCGTGGGCGCTCGTAGAGCTCGTTCGCGGTGCCCACCTGGACGATGCGCCCGTCGCGGAAGATGGCGATCCGGTCCGACAGGACGAGCGCCTCCTCCTGGTCATGGGTCACGTAGATGAACGTGATCCCCAGGCGGCGGTGGATGCCCTTGATCTCGAGCTGGATCGACTCCCGCAGCTTCTTGTCGAGCGCGCCGAGCGGCTCGTCCATCAGCAGCACGCGCGGGTTGAAGACGATCGCCCGCGCCACGGCCACGCGCTGCTGCTGGCCGCCGGAGAGCTCGCGCGGGTAGCGCTTCGCGTACTTCTCCATCTGCGTGAGCTCGAGCGCCTCCATGACGCGGCGCTTGAGCTCCTGCTTCTCGACGCGGCGCTGCTTGAGCGGGAAGCCGATGTTGTCGAACGCCGTCATGTGCGGGAACAGCGCGTAGTTCTGGAAGACCATGCCGACGTCGCGCTTGTGCGGCGGCAGCTCGGCGATCGACCGGCCGTCCAGCAGGATCCGCCCGGCGTCGAGGTCGCTGAACCCGGCGATCATGTTGAGCGTCGTGGTCTTGCCCGAGCCGCTCGGCCCGAGGAACGTCACGAACTCCCCGGCGGTGATCTCCAGCGACACGTCGTCGACGGCCGGCTGGCCGCCGTACCGCTTGGTGACCCCCTCGATGCTGACGGCCGCGCCGGGCGACGCGCCGGGGTCGAGGGAGGTCCGGCCGGCGGACGCGCCGCCCGCGCCGGGCAGCTGCGCGACCGTGTTCGGCGAGATCGGGGACTGTTTCATCTCAGGGCTCCAGGTGAGTCGCCGCCGCGGGTCTTGCGCGCCCGGTCGACGACTGCGGTCACGAGCAGCACCACGAGCGTCACCAGGAGCAGCAGCGTCGAGATGGCCGCGACCGTCGGGTCGAGGTAGTTCTGCAGCGTCGCGAAGATCTGGACGGGGAGCGTCGTGACCTGCGGGCTGGTCAGGAAGATCGCCACCACGACCTCGTCGAGCGAGGTGACGAAGGCGAACAGCGCGCCGCTCAGGACGCCGGGCAGGATCAGCGGCAGCGTGATCTGGACGAACGTCCGCAGCGGGTTGGCGCCCAGGTTCGCCGCGGCCCGCTCCAGGGCGGGGTCGACCGTCTGCAGGCTGGCGCCGACGGTGACGAACACGAAGGGCAGCGCCAGCGCGGTGTGCGCGAGCACGAGGCCGAGCATGGAGCCGGTGATCCGCCACGTCGAGAAGACCTGGAACAGGCCGATCCCGAGGATGACCGTCGGGATGATCATGGGCGCGATGAAGAGCGCCTGCAGCACGCGGATCCCGGGCACGCGGCTGCGGGCGACGCCGAGCGCGGCCATGGTGCCCAGCGGCGTCGCGAGCAGGACCGTGAGGACGGCGATCTGGAGGCTCGACTTCGCCGTCGGCAGCCACGCGTCCGTGAAGAAGTTCTCGTACCACTGCGTCGAGATCCCCTCGGGCGGGAACGCGAGCGACCGCGTGGACCCGAACGAGGCGACCACGATGATGATCGTCGGCGCGATCATCAGGACGCCGATCACGGCCACGCACACGCGCAGCGCGACCGGCCCCGGACGCAGGCGGCTCATCGGGCGGCCTTTCCGGTCGTGGGGCGGACGAAGCGCGCGAGGATCGCGACGAGCAGCAGCGTCACGACGAGCAGCACGCCGGCCATCGCCGAGCCCAGCCCGAAGTCCAGGAGCTGGCTGACCTGCAGCACGATGAGCTGCGACAGC
>JAXDHC010000669.1:0-13883 GCA_034664705.1 Solirubrobacteraceae bacterium | reverse complement strand
AGCCCGGGTTCCGCGGCGTCTGAGGCCGGCGGTCAGGCGCGGACCGGCTGCGCCCGCGGCCTCGGCGTCCGGCGGGCCACCGCCACGCCGGCGAGGCACAGGCCGCCCCCGAGGAGCGCGAGGGCGGGCGGCGTCTCGTCCAGCAGCGCCCAGCCCATGAGGACGGTGAGCGGCGGGACGAGGTACGTCGTCGCGCCCATGCGCCCAGCCGTCGTGCGCCGGAGCGCGTAGGCCCACGTCGTGAACCCCAGCGCGGTCGGGAAGACGCCGAGGTAGACGATCCACGCGATCGACGACGTCCGCGCCGGGCCGAGCTCGTCGACGAGCCCGGGCGCGTAGGGCAGGCACGCGATCGCGCCGATGGCGCAGGCCAGGAACGTGATCTGCAGCGCGGAGGTGCGCTCGAGGAGCGGCTTCTGGGCCACGACGCCGCCGGCGTACGCCGCCGCCGCCGCGAGGCAGAGGGCGGCGCCCCAGCCGGCGTCGACGCCGTGCCGCGACGTCGCGAGGCCGATGACGACGGCGCCGGCGAACGACACGGCGCACCCCGCCAGCAGCGTGCTCGGAAAGCCCTCCTTCAGCAGCAGGCCGGCGAGGAGGGCGATCAGGACCGGCCCCACGTTGACGAGCATGGCCGCGGTCCCGGCGTCGACGCGCTGCTCGGCGGCGTTGAGCACGACGTTGTAGGCGCCGAACCAGAGCAGCCCGCAGAACAGCAGCCGGGGGACGTCGCGGCGCGGCGGCAGCGGCTCTCCGCGCACGGCGACGATGAGCCCGAGGACCACGCCGGCGACGAGCAGCCGCCCGAGCGAGAGCGGCCCGGGGGAGATGTCCTCGCCGGCCGCCCGGATCCCGACGAAGGCCGAGGACCAGAAGATCACCGTGACCGCCGCGGCGGCGAGAGCGAGCCGATCCGGGCGGGCGTCACGCATGCCTTCCAGGCTACGGTCACGTCGATCCGCCCCCAGGCGAGGCCGCCCGCGCGCGACCGACCGCGCCGGCGCGGCATGCGAGCGGGCGACTCTGGGGGAGGACGGCCCGATGGTGACCGTGTCCGCGTCCCTGGTCGGCCGCCTGCGGGGCGCCCGGCGCGTGCCGGAGGGCGACGAGTGGCGCGCGAGCTGGTTCGAGCTGTTCTTCGACCTCGTCTTCGTGCTCGTCGTCTCGCAGCTCTCAGCGCTGCTGCTCGCCGACCTGTCGATCCGCGGCGCGGCCGAGACGCTCTTCCTGCTGCTCGTCGCGTGGTGGGCGTGGATCTACACGACCTGGACGACGAACTGGTTCGACCCCGACAGCGCGCCGATGCGCGTCGTGCTCGTCGTCGGGATGTTCGCGAGCATGCTCGGGGCGGTCGCGATCTCCGACGCCTTCGGCGAGCGCGCGCTGCTGCTGGTCGCCGGCTACGTGGCCATCCAGCTGTTCCGCGGCGGGTTCGCCGTCCTCGCGTGCGACCGCGACGACCCGCTGCGCCCGCCGCTCGTGCGCGTCCTCTGCTGGACCGTGTGGGTCGCGGCGATCTGGCTGGCCGGCGCGCTCGTCGACGGCGAGACCCGCGTCATGGTGTGGGTCGTGGCGCTGGTCGCCGACTACGCCGGGCCGATGCTCGGCCACTGGACCCCCGGCCTCGGGCGCACCCGCCCGCGCGAGTGGCAACTCGAGCCGGGACACTTCAGCGAGCGGCTGATGCTGTTCCTGATCATCGCGCTGGGCGAGGTGGTCGTCGCGTCCGGCCGGGCGGCGTCCCTGCTGCCGCTCAGCGCCCTGCGGCTGCTGGCGCTCGCCGTCTGCTTCGGGATCGCCGCGGCGCTGTGGTGGCTGTACTTCGACTTCCACGCGGAGCGGACGCTGCGCGAGCTCAAGGCGGCCGAGAGCGAGCGGGGCCGGCTCGGACGCGACCTCAGCTACCTGTTCGCCCCGCTCGTGGCCGGGATCATCGTGGCCGCCGTCGCGAACGAGCTCGTGATCGCCCACCCCGGCTCCCGGCTCGCCGGCGAGGAGGTCGTGGTCCTGGGCGCCGGGCCGGTCCTCTACCTCCTGGGCAGCGTGGCGTTCAAGGTGCGGGTGATCGGGGCGCTGTGGGAGCGCCGCGCGGTCGCCGCCGTGCTGATCGCCGGCGTGGCCGCGCTGGGCACCGTGCTGCCCGCCGTGGCGTGCTGGGGGCTCGTGCTCGTGGTCCTCGCCGCGCTCGCCGTCGCGGAGGCGCGGATGCCGCGCGACGACCTCTAGCGGCGCCGCGCGGCCGGGGCGCCCGCCGCCTCCGGCCCGCCCGCTACCTTGCGGCGCAGGCCGCGGCCGCGCCGGCGCGGGCGCGGGCCGCTCCACGCGATGCTCCACATCCACCGATCCGAGCGCGCCGACGGGCTCGTCGACGCCCTCCGCGCGCTCCTGGCCGATCCGCCGGCGGACCCGTTCGCGGCGGAGCTCGTCTCCGTGCCGACGCGCGGGATGGAGCGCTGGCTCGCCCAGCGGATGTCCGACGGCCTCGGCGCGACGGCCGGCCGGAAGGACGGGGTGTGCGCGAACATCGAGTTCCCGTCGCCACGGCGGCTCGTCGGCGACGCGGTCGCCACGGCGTCGGGCATCGACGCCGACGCCGATCCGTGGCGGCCCGAGCGCGCCGTCTGGCCGCTGCTCGACGTCGTCGACGCCTCCCTCGGCGAGCCCTGGCTCGCCACGCTCGCCGCGCACCTCGGCGGTGCCGACGGCGCCGCCGACCCGGCGCGGCGCGCCCGCCGCTTCAGCACGGTGCGTCACGTGGCCGGCCTGTTCGACCGCTACGCGCTGCACCGGCCCGAGATGGTCCGCGCGTGGGCGGCCGGGCGCGACGACGACGGCGCCGGCGGCGAGCTGCACGCCGACCGCCGCTGGCAGGCGGAGCTGTGGCGGCACCTGCGCGACCGGATCGCGGTGCCCGACCTCGCCCAGCGCCTGAAGGGCGCGTGCGCGCGGCTGCGCGACGAGCCGGGGCTCGTCGACCTGCCGCCGCGGGTCTCGATCTTCGGCCTCACGCGGCTGGCCGCCGGCGAGCTGCACGTCCTCCGGGCGCTCGCGGTTGGCCGGGACGTCCACCTCTTCCTGCTCCATCCGTCGCCCGAGCTGTGGGCCCGCATGGGACGTGCCGTCGAGCACCGCCCGCGGGTCGTCCGCCGCCGGGACGACGAGACGGCGACCGTCCCGGCCAACCGCCTGCTCGCCTCGTGGGGACAGGACGCGCGCGAGATGCAGCTCGTCCTCGGCGCCGCCGGGCACGCCGGCCACCACCGTCCCGTCGAGCACGGCGGCGACTCGCTGCTCGCCCGCATCCAGGCCGACGTGCGGGCCGATCGCGAGCCGCCCGGCCCTCCGCTGCCGGGGCAGGAGGACGCTCGCGCGCCCCTCGCGCCGGAGGACCACAGCGTGCAGGTCCACGCCTGCCACGGCCGCGCGCGGCAGGTCGAGGTGCTGCGCGACGCGATCCTGCACATGCTCGAGGACGACCCCACGCTCGAGCCGCGCGACGTCATCGTCATGTGCCCCGACATCGAGACGTTCGCGCCGCTGATCCAGGCGACGTTCGGCGTGGGGGAGGTCTCGGCCGACGACGACGAGGCCGACGCGCTTCCGGCGGACGTCCGCCCGCCGGATCTCCGGGTGCGCCTCGCCGACCGCGCGCTGCGCCAGACCAACCCGGTCCTCGGCGTCCTGGCCCGCCTGATCGACCTCGCCCGGGAGCGCGTGACCGCGTCGCAGGTGCTCGACCTCGTCGACCGCGATCCGGTCCGCCGGCGCTTCGGGCTCGACGACGACGACGTCGCCCGGATCGAGGGCTGGGTGGCCGACAGCGGGATCCGGTGGGGGCTCGACGCGGCGCACCGCGCGCCGTTCCGCCTCGACGCGCTCCCCGCCGGGACCTGGCGGACGGGCCTGGACCGCCTGCTCGTCGGGGTCGCGATGACCGAGGACCGCCACCGGCTGTTCGAGGGCGTGCTGCCGCTCGACGACGTCGACAGCGGCGCGATCGACCTCGCCGGGCGCTTCGCCGAGCTCGTCGACCGCCTCGGCGCGTCGCTGGACGCGCTGAGCGCCGCCAAGACGATCGAGGCGTGGACCGACGCCATCGCCGCGGCGGTCGACGCGCTGACGGCGACCGGGCCGCGCGACGCGTGGCAGCGCGCGGAGGTCGAGCGCGTGCTCGACGACGTCGTGAGCGAGGCGCGGACGGCCGGCGCGGCCGCGGCGACCGAGATCGCCCTGCCCGAGATCCGCGCGCTGCTCGCCGACCGCCTGCAGGGCCGCCCGACGCGGGCGAACTTCCGCACCGGCCACCTGACGATCTGCACGCTCATGCCGATGCGGTCGGTGCCGCACCGCGTCGTGTGCCTGCTCGGGATGGACGACGGCGTGTTCCCCCGCAAGTCGCCGCGCGACGGCGACGATCTGATGGTCCGCGACCCGCACGTGGGCGACCGCGACCCGCGGACGGAGGATCGCCAGCTGCTGCTCGACGCGCTGCTCGCCGCGAGCGACCGGCTCGTCGTCACCTACACCGGCAACGACGAGCGCACGAACGTCGTCCGGCCGCCCGCGGTGCCGATCGGCGAGCTGCTCGACGTCGTCGACCGCACGGTCCGTCCCGGCGACGGCCCGCCGCGCGACCGCGTGCAGGTGCGCCACCCCCTGCAGCCCTTCGACCCGCGCAACTTCACCGGCGGCGCGATCGTCGCCGGCGGCGCCTGGAGCTTTGATCCGGTGACGCTGGAGGGGGCGCGGGCGCTCGGCCGGGACCGCGCCCGGCCCGCGCCGTTCCTCCGGGAGCCGCTGTCCGGCGCGGCCGCGCCGGTCGTCGAGCTCGAGGACCTCGTGCGCTTCGCCGAGCGCCCCGCCCGCGCGTTCCTGCGCCAGCGGCTCGGCATCTCCGTCGGGGACTACCCCGACGAGGTGGCCGATGGGCTCTCGGTGGAGCTCGACGGCCTCGAGGTGTGGGGCGTGGGGAGCACGCTGCTGGAGGGCACGCTCGCCGGCGTCCCGATGGACGACTGCGTCGCCGCCGAGGTCGCGCGCGGCACGCTGCCGCCCGGGCGGCTCGCCGAGCCCGTGATCGCCCGGGTGCGCCCCGTCGTCGAGGAGATCGCCGCCGAGGCCCGCGCGCTGCTCGGCCCTGCGGAGGCCGGCTCGGTCGACGTCAAGGTCACGCTCGGCGGGGGGCGGTCGCTCACGGGGACGGTCCCGGGGGTCTGCGGCGACGTCCTGCGGACGGTCACGTACTCGCGCGTCAGCGCCCGCCACCGGCTGGCGACGTGGGTCCGCCTCCTCGCCCTCACGGCGGCGCACCCGGAGCGCCCGTACGAGGCGGTGACGCTCGGGCGCGCGCGCTCCGGAGCCCCGGAGACGGCGCGCGTGACGATCGCGCGGATCCGGCTGCTGGGCGGCGACCCGGCGACGCGCCGCGACGAGGCGCTCGGGCAGCTCGCGACGCTCGTCGACCTCTGGGACCGCGGCTTGCGCGAGCCGCTGCCGATCGCCTGCCTGGCGTCCGCCGCGTACGCCGCGGCAGCGGCGTACGGCCAGGACGCCGAGACGGCCGGGCGAAAGGCGTGGGAGTCGGGCTGGAGCTTCCCGAAGGAGGACGCCGAGCTCGAGCACCAGCTCGTCCTCGGCGGCGTGCTGCCATTCGCCGACCTGCTCGCCCAACGGCCCCGCCCCGACGAGCAGGGCGCCGCCTGGAACGGCGCCGAGACCACCCGCTTCGGCCGCTACGCGCGGCGGCTGTGGGACGGCGTTCTCGCCCGCGAGGACGTGGTCGACCGGTGATGCGCCTGGCGAGCGACGTCCAGCCGTTCGACGTCTGCGGGCCGCTGCCCACGGGGGTCACCGTGCTCGAGGCCAGCGCCGGGACGGGCAAGACGTTCACGATCGCCGCCCTCGCCGCCCGCTACGTCGCCGACGGCACGCCGCTGGACGACCTCCTGCTCGTGACGTTCACGCGGATGGCGACCGGCGAGCTCCGTGAGCGCGTGCGCGAGCGGCTCGTCTCGGCCGAGCAGGGGCTGGCCCGGGCGCTGGCCGGCGTGCCGCCGGGCGATCGCGACCGGGTCGTCCAGCTGCTCGCCGAGGGCTCGCAGGACGAGGTCGGCCTGCGCCACGAGCGCCTCGTCCGCGCCGTCGCGCGCTTCGACGCGGCGACGATCGCCACGACGCACGGGTTCTGCCAGGAGGTGCTCGGCGGCCTGGGCATCGCGGGCGACGTCGAGCCGGACGCGACCCTCGTGGAGGACGTCGGCGACCTGCTCGAGGACGTCGTCGACGACCTGTACGTCCGGCGCTTCCACCGCCGCGACCGGCCCGACTTCGACCGCGAGGAGGCCATGCGGATCGCCCGCGTCGCGGTCGCCAACCCGGCCGCCCCGGTCGAGCCCGCCGCGGCGCCGGAAGACTCGATCGCCGCGATGCGGCGACGGCTCGCGATCGCCGTCCGCCAGGAGCTCGACCGCCGCAAGCGCGAGATGGGCGTCATCACCTACGACGACCTGCTGACGCGCCTGGACGAGACGCTGCGGGGACCCGGCGGCGACGCCGTCGCCGCGCGGCTGCGCGAGCGCTACCGCGTCGTGCTCGTCGACGAGTTCCAGGACACCGATCCGGTGCAGTGGGACATCATGCGGCGCGCGTTCGGCGAGGGCGGCGTGACGCTCGTGCTCATCGGCGACCCGAAGCAGGCGATCTACGCCTTCCGTGGCGCCGACGTCTACGCCTACCTCGCCGCGGCGCACGCGGCGGACGCGCGGGCGACGCTCGAGGTCAACTGGCGCAGCGACCAGGGCCTCATCGACGCCTACGACGCCCTCTTCGGCGGGGCGAGGCTCGGCCACGAGGGCATCGTCTACCGCCGCGTCCGGGCGGCGGAGGCCAACCGCGCGCCGCGCCTGTCGGGCGCGCCGGACAGCGCGCCGCTGCGCCTGCGGGTCGTCCAGCGCGACGACCCGGCGATCGCGCTCACGCGCGGTGGCTCGGCGAGCAACGCCTCGGCGCGCGCGCACATCGCCAGGGACCTCGCCGCCGACGTCACCGCGCTGCTGGCCTCGGGCGCGCAGATCGAGATCCGCGCCGAGGACGGGACGGTGCAGCGCTGCGAGCCCATCCGCCCCGGCCACGTCGCCGTGCTCGCGCGCACGCACCGCAACGCGGCGCTCGTCCGCGACGCGCTCGACGAGGCCGGCGTCCCGGCCGTCATCAACGGCGCCGGCAGTGTCTTCGCCACGACGCCCGCGCGCGACTGGCTGCGCCTGCTCGAGGCGCTCGAGCGGCCCTCGTCGGCGGCGCGCGCCCGCTCGGCGGCGCTGACGCCCTTCCTCGGCTGGACGACCGAGCAGCTCGCGTCGGCCGGCGACGAGGAGCTCGAGGAGCTCCATCGCCGCATGCACCAGTGGGCGCGGGTGCTGCGCACGAAGGGCGTCGCCGCGCTCGCCGAGACGATCACGCTCGCCGAGGGCCTGCCCGAGCGGGTCCTGCGGGAGGTCGACGGGGAGCGGCGGCTGACCGACCTGCGCCACCTCGGCCAGCTCCTGCACGGGGCGGCGACCGCCGAGCACCTGGGGACGACGGCGCTGACGGCCTGGCTGCGCCGCCAGATCGCCGAGGCCGGCGACGACACGGGCGACGAGGACCGCACCCGCCGCCTGGAGTCCGACGCCGAGGCGGTCCAGGTGCTCACCATCCACCGCAGCAAGGGCCTCGAGTTCCCCATCGTCTACTACCCGTACCTCTGGGAGCCCGGGTGGATCCCCCGCGACCCGCGCCCGATCTTCTTCCACGACCCCGACGCGGGCGACGCGCGCGTCATCGACGTCGGCTTGGACGGGCCGGACTTCCCCGCCCACCGCCGCCAGCACGAGGCCGAGCAGCGCGGCGAGGACCTGCGTCTCGCCTACGTCGCGCTGACCCGCGCCCAGCACCAGGCCGTCGTGTGGTGGGCGGGATCCTGGGACAGCCGCCACTCGGCGCTCGGGCGCCTGCTGTTCTCGCGCGACGCCGACGGCAACGTCCCGCCGGCCGGCACGTCGACGCCGACCGACGCCGCGGCGACCGCGCGCTTCGAGGCGCTTGCCACCGAGGCGCCGGGATGCATCAGCGTGCAGGCCGCAGTGGCCGGCCCGGCGATCGCGTGGTCGGACGCCCGGCCGCCGGCGGCGGACATGTCGGCCGCGCGCTTCGACCGGCGCCTGGACTGGGAGTGGCGCCGCACGTCGTACAGCGACATCACGGCACGGACGCACGAGCCGCGGGTCGGCAGCGAGCCGGAGGAGCGCGTCGTCACCGACGAGGAGCCGGTCGCGGCCCCGCCGCCGCCGGCCGCGGCCGACGAGGCGTCCGCCGCGCTGCGCGCGGTCCCGTCGCTGCTGGGCGAGATGCCGGCCGGCGTCCAGGTCGGCACGTTCGTGCACCGCGTGCTGGAGGCGACGGACTTCGCCGCGGTCGACCTCCGCGCCGAGCTCACGGCGCAGGTCGACGCCGTCCAGGCCGAGCGCCGCGTCGCGATCGGCGACCCGGAGGTCGCCGTGGCCGGGCTCGCCGCGGCGATCGAGACGCCGCTCGGCCCGCTGCTCGGCGGCCGGCGCCTGCGCGACGTCACGCGCGCCGACCGCCTCGACGAGCTCGACTTCGAGCTGCCGCTCGCCGGCGGCGACGCGCCCACCGGCCACGTCCCCGTGGCCGCGCTCGCCGCCGTCCTGCGCGCCGACCCGGCGCTCGCCGGGTACGCCGAGCGCCTCGGCGATCCCGCGCTGCGCCGGAGCCTGCGCGGCTACCTGAGCGGCAGCATCGACCTCGTCGTGCGCGCGCACGACGCCGGCGGCGCGCCGCGGTTCGCGATCGTCGACTACAAGACGAACTGGCTCGGGAGCCCTGGCGAGGAGCTCAGCGCGTGGCACCACCGGCCCGCCGCGCTGGCGGCCGAGATGGAGCGCGCGCACTACGTGCTGCAGGCGCTGCTCTACACCGTCGCGCTGCACCGCTACCTGCGCTGGCGCGTGCCCGGATACGCCGCCGACCGCCACCTCGCCGGCGTCCTGTACCTGTTCGTGCGCGGGATGACGGGGCCGGAGACGCCCGAGGTCGACGGAGCGCCGTGCGGCGTGTTCGCCTGGCGCCCCGCGGCGGGGTTGGTCGACGCGCTCAGCGACCTCCTGGACCGGGGTGCGCCATGAGCGCGGTGCCCGTCGCGGCCGACCCGTTCGACGCCCGTCTCGCGCGCGACGCGCCGGCGCTGCTGCGCCGGTTCAACGACGCGGGCGTGCTCGCGCCGGCCGACGTGCACGTCGCGCGGCGGCTCGCGGCGCTGGGCGGCGGCGATCACGACGACGCCGTGGCGCTCGCCGCGGCGCTCGCCGTCCGTGGCCCGCGCCTCGGCCACGTCTACGTCGACCTCGCGACCATCCGCGAGACGGTCACCGTGGACGCCGAGGAGGAGGTCGACCTCGCGGCGCTGCCCTGGCCGGCGGCCGGCACGTGGGCGTCGCGGCTGGAGCGAAGCCCGCTCGTCGCCGTCGGCGAGGAGGACCGCGGAGAGAGCCGCCCGCTGCGGCTCGTCGGCACGGCGTTGTACCTCGACCGCTACTGGCGCGAGGAGCGCGAGGTCGCGGCCGACCTCGCCGCGGTCGCCGGCGCGCCGCGCGACGACGTCGACGAGGACGCGCTCGCCGAGGGGCTCGCGCGGCTGTTCGCGCAGCGGCCCGACCGCCGTCAGATGCTCGCCTGCGCCGCCGCGGTCCTGCGCGGCTTCACCGTCGTCGCCGGCGGCCCGGGCACCGGCAAGACGACCACGGTGGCCAAGATCGTCGCGCTGCTCGCCGAGCAGGCCGCGGCCGCCGGGGCCTCCGCGCCGCTCGTCGCCCTCGGCGCGCCCACCGGCAAGGCGGCGGCGCGCCTGGAGGAGGCCGTCCACGAGGAGGCCGCCACGTTCGACGTGCCCGACGAGGTCCGCGCGCAGCTGATCGGCCTGCGCGCTTCGACGCTGCACCGGCTCCTCGGCTGGCGTCCCGACAGCCAGAGCCGGTTCCGCCACCACCGCGGCAACCGGCTGGCGCACGACGTCGTCATCGTCGACGAGACGTCGATGGTGTCGCTCTCGCTCATGGCCCGGCTGGTCGAGGCCGTCCGGCCCGACGCGCGCCTCATCCTCGTCGGCGACCCCGGACAGGTGACGTCGATCGAGGCGGGCGCGGTCCTCGGCGACATCGTCGGGCCGGCGAGCGAGCGCCTGCTCATCGGCCGGGCGGCGCGCGCGCGGCTGGCGCGGGTGACGGGGGCCGACGTCGCCGCGGGCGACCCGCCGTCCGGCGCGGCGGTGGCCGACGGCGTGGTCGTGCTGGACCGCGTCCACCGCTTCGGCGCCGGCATCGCCGCGGTCGCCGAGGCCGTGCGCCGCGGGCAGCCCGACGCGCTGCTGGACACGCTCGCGGCCGCGCCCGAGGGCGTGACCTGGATCCGGCACGACGCCGCCGACGCCGACGCGGAGGAGCTCGACCCCGTGACCGACGCCGCGGTCGCCGCCGGGCGCGCGCTCGTCGAGGAGGCGCGCTCCGGGGACGCGCGCCGCGCGCTCGAGCGCCTCGGCGCCTTCCGCGTGCTCTGCGCGCACCGCCGCGGCCCGCACGGCGTGGCGACGTGGACCGAGCGGATCGAGCGGCGCCTCACGGCCGAGGTCGACCGCTTCGGCGGCGAGGGGCGCTGGTACGCCGGGCGCCCGCTGCTCGTGACCGAGAACGACTACGGCCTGCGGCTCTACAACGGCGACACCGGCGTCGTCGTCACGACCGCCGCGGGCGGCGTGACCGCCGCCTTCGAACGGCGCGGCGACGTCGTCGAGTACACGCCGTCGCGCCTCGGCGCCGTCGACACGGTGTACGCGATGACCGTCCACAAGAGCCAGGGCTCGCAGTTCGACACCGCCGCCGTCCTGCTCCCCGATCCGACGTCGCAGATCCTGACGCGCGAGCTGCTCTACACCGCCGTCACCCGCGCGCGCGAGCGCCTCATCCTGGTCGGGACCGAGGAGGCCCTCCGGGCCGCCGTCTCGCGTCCGGTCGCCCGGGCCTCGGGGCTGGGGTGGCGGCTGTGGGGCTCGTCGGCGCCGGACGCGCAGCCCGGCTAGGCGGCCGCACGGCCGGCGGCGCTCACCGCGGCGGCGACCGCGAGCACGTCGGCGCGCTCGTTGAGCACGTGGCCCTTGTGCCCCTTGACCCAGTGCCAGCGCACGACCTCGTGCGCGGCCGCGGCGTGCTCCAGCGCGACCCAGATCTCCTGGTTCTTGACCGGCTCGCCGCCCGCCGTCTTCCAGCCGCGGCGCTTCCACCCGGCCATCCACGAGGTCATGCCGTCGTGCAGATAGCGCGAATCGGTCACCACGCACACGCGCGACCCCGCGGGCACGCCGCGCAGGCCCTCCAGCGCGGCGGTCATCTCCATGATGTTGTTCGTCGTGTGCGCCAGGCCGCCGCTGTGCTCCTCGGTGACCCCGTCCTCCCAGCACACCAGGGCGGCCCAGCCACCCGGCCCCGGGTTGCCCTGGCAGGCGCCGTCGGTCCACACGAGGACCTCGCCCGGCGCGGCTTCGGGAAGCAGGCCCGGGAGCGATCGGGAGGCGCGGCGCGGGCGGCGGTTCGGTGGCACGGGGGAAAGCTATGCGGCGGGGCGGACGGCCGTTTACACCGGGATCGCGGCGGTCGCGCCGCGGAAGCGCCACGCCGTCGAGCCGTCGTGCGCGAAGGTCAGCGCGACGGGCTCGACGTACTCCGGCTCGCCGGGGTCGTGGTCGAGGACGGAGCGGCTCAGGAGCGCGCATCGGGCGAACGGGTCCGACCCGCCGATCTCGAGCACGCCTTGGCGTCCGACCCGGGGCTGCTGTTGGGCTGCTGTTCGGCGGCACGAAGCGCAGCGGCTACGGCCGCGAGCTCGCGGCCGAGGGGATCCCCGAGCTCCTCGACGTGCGCACCATCTGGGTGGGGCCGGCGCGGGCTGGTCAGACCGCGCTGCGACGCTGGCGTTCGGCCATCGCGTCGCGCAGATCCCCGAGCTCGGCCTGGCGGCGAAGCAGAGCCAGCCGCTTCGGACCGGTGATCTTGCCGGCGGCGAGCTCGTCAGCGACCCGCTGCAGCTCCTTGAGGACAACGGAGGGGG
Organism: Solirubrobacteraceae bacterium; assembly: GCA_034664705.1. GTDB lineage: Bacteria > Actinomycetota > Thermoleophilia > Solirubrobacterales > Solirubrobacteraceae > JAOPZW01. The sequence continues at coordinate 1,730 of JAXDHC010000669.1, read as the reverse complement.
TGAGAGAGCGTGGCATGCCCATACCGTAGCCCGTGCCGGCCCGTCCGCGAAATGCGAGTGCCGGCGAGGGGGCGCGTCCGGGCGGCGCGGTGGTGCCAACGCACCGGTGCCAAGTACGCTGCAGGCATGGAGCAGATAGCCGCAGGCGACCTCGTGAACGTGGCCACCGGTGGTCCGCAGATCGATGGGATCATCTTCGACGTGCTGAAGGGCACGAAGGTCGTGGTCGCCGTGATGGACCGCGGCCGCGGGCCGGTGATGCGCACGTTCGACCGCAGCGCGCTGACCGAGCGCACCGAGGCGGGTTCCGACGACCGGGCGCTGCAGCTCCTCATCCGCCGGACGCCGGCGAACGCGCATGGGGCCGCGCGCGCCGGGGCCGGCGGCGGGCGGGGCCGCGAGGGTCACACGCGCGCGGCGATGCACCGCACGACCGGCAAGTAGGCCGGTCCGCCCGGGGAGCCCGGGCGCCGGCGTGCGGCGCCCAGGCGAGGATCGGGCTAGACGCCGCGGCGCCCGCGCCGGCTGTAGCCGAAGCCGCCGAGGAGCAGGACCAGCACGAGCACGATGAGGATGATGGTGAGCATGGACCGAGAACCGGCCTTTCAGGTTGGTTGCCGGATACGTACCCGGACTGGACGCCGGTACGCATGACCGGCGTCGGAGCGCCGCCATCCGCCCGCTGTGGGAGGGCCGGTGGCTTGCCGCTCCGTGCACCGCGCGCCAGACTCACCAGGTGCCGTCGGTCAAGCCGCGCGACGAGCTCGAGGGCTCTGGGATCCGGGCCGATTCTCGTGCGGGTGCTGAGAGCGCACGCCGCTCACCGCGTGTCAGGGCCGGGACGACGGCGTCGCCGGCTCAGCGACCAGGCCCGGGCATGAGCTGGGCGAGCGTCGCGAGCACGCGGTCCGGCGTGTCGGTCCCCAACAGGTCGTCGCGCCGCTCCTCGATCCTCGCCGCCAGCCGTGCGTGGAGCTCGGCGCCGCGCTCGGTCGCGTACACGAGGACGCGGCGGCGGTCGCGGTCGTCGACGTGCCGGTAGGCAAGGGCGTTGCCGATGAGACTGTCGACGAGGCGCGTGACGGTGGACGACGGCATGAGCGTGTGGGCGATGAGCTCCGACATCGCATGGCCACGGCCGTCCGACAGGAGTTGGAGGGCATGCCAAGCGTCGACGCTGCAGTCCTTGCCCAGGATCGCCGCGAGTCGCGTCGCGACCATCCGCTCCGCCCGGATCACCGCGCTCGCCAGGTCGGCGGTCGCGGATGCGAGCACCGGCCCCTCGTGAGTCTCGGCGTGGTGTTCGGCGCGTGTCTGGGCCATGAAACGGAAGGAGGATCGCCCGTCCGTTCCCATATGAAACCATACCGCCTGGGACTAGGCCATGAATTGCTTGGAGGAGAGCAGCAGGCCCGGGCGCAATCAGGCCGCGATCGACGTCGCGGTCCTGATTCCGCTGCATGGGTCGGCGGGCATCTTCGGCCCGTCGTGCGAGCTGTGCGCACGCCTCGCCGCCGACGAGATCAACGCCGCGGGAGGACTGCTCGGCCGCGAGGTGCGGCTGCGCGTCGTCGACGGCGCTGGCCCTCCACAGCGGGTGGCCGACGAGATCGACGCCCTCGTCAGCACGGGCGCCGTGGACATGGTCGTCGGGTGGCACATCTCGGCCGTGCGCAAGGCCGTGGCGCCCCGCATCGCGATGGGGGTGCCGTTCGTGTTCACGGCGATGT
>JAXDHC010000668.1:0-2835 GCA_034664705.1 Solirubrobacteraceae bacterium | reverse complement strand
GCCGCCGTCGGCGACGGCGGTGGCCGGCGCGGCGGCGTCGTGCGCGTCGGCGATCAGCGCGCCGGCCGCGCAGGGGATGCGCGCCCGCAGGTGCGTGCCCGCGCCCGGCGGGCTGTGGATCGTCATCGTGCCGTCGAGGGCCGACAGGCGGTCCTGCAGCCCGCGCAGGCCCGAGCCGGCATCGATGCGCGCGCCGCCGACACCGTCGTCGTCGACCTCCACGAACACCGTGTCGCCCTCCCGGCGCACCTCGATGCGCGCCTCGGTGGCCTGGGCGTACTTCACGACGTTCGTCAGCGCCTCGGCGACGACGAAGTACGCCGCCGCCTCGATCGCCGCCGACAGCCGCTCGTCGACGTCGACCTCGGCGGTGACGGGCAGCGGCGCGCGGCTGGCGAGCGCCTCGAGCGCGGGGCCCAGCCCGCGGTCGGTGAGGATCGCGGGGTGGATGCCGCGGGCGAGCTCGCGCAGCTCCGCCAGCGCGACGGCGAGCTTCGCGGACAGGCCGTCGACGAGCAGCTCGGCCTCGTTGCCGCGCAGGCGCGACTTGAGGAGGCGCAGGTCGAGGGCGAGGGCGACGAGCTGCTGCTGGGCGCCGTCGTGGAGGTCGCGCTCCAGGCGGCGGCGCGCCGCGTCGGCGGCCTCGACGATGCGCACGCGCGACACGCGCAGCTCCTCGACGCGGGCGCGCAGGTCCGCCTTCAGGCGCTCGTTGTCGAGCGCCAGCGCGGCGGCGGCCGCGGCCGCGTGCACGAGCTCGGGCCCCGTGTCGAGCGCGGCGTCGTGGACGATCGCCGCAACGCGCGTGCCGTTGCGCTCGACCGCCGTCCACGCCCGGCCCGATCCGGGGTCGGGAAGCTCGACGGGTCGCCCCGCCTCGTCGACGAACACCTCGCGGTCCGGCAGCCAGTACGCGATCGACAGCGTCCGGTCGCCGAGGCTCTCGGCGAGCATCTCCCGCACGGGGCCGCCGGCGGCGCGTGGCGCCGTGAGGAACGCCTCGCTCATCGCGCACAGCCCGTGCCCGAGCACCTCGAGGAGCGCGATCGCCAGCACGGCGGCGGGCACGGCGAGGATGCAGAGCGCGAGGCCGACCGCGGCGTCGAGTCGCCATGGCCCCAGCCACGTCGGGTCGCCGAAGCCGCCGAGGCCCTGCGCGCCGAGGCTGAGCAGCGCCGCGGTCAGGGCGATCGGCGCGATGCCCCCCACGAGCAGGATCACGGCGAGCGGCAGCTTCAGCGCGAGCAGCGCGATGAGGCGCCACAGCTGCCCGTCGGCGAGCGTGCGCATCGTCCAGCGCCAGCCGCTGCCGGCGACCCGCGGGCGGCGCGGGGCGGGCGCGATGTGCGCGCCCAGCAGGCGGTTGACCGCCCGCCGGTCGACGTCGGCGATCCGCCGGGCGGCGGCGATCGCGGCGACGAGGAGCGGCTGGCCGATCCAGATCGCGCTGAGCACGGCGCCGAGGATCACGGCCACGACGGCGAGGAGCCCGACGAGGCCGAGCGGCACGCCCACCGCGATGTAGGCCAGGGCGCGGAAGGCGCGGTTGATCCGCGCCGAGAGCTCCAGCCCGGGCGGCTGCGCGATCGCGCTCATCGCGTCTCCACGTCCACGTTGCCGACGCTGCTCAGCGCCTGGATCTGGAACGGCGCGTCGTCGGCCGGGGTCAGGCCGCGCACCTGGCGGCTGCCGCCGTCGGTGTCCGCGTCGAGCCGGTAGCGGCCGGGCGGGACGATCGCGTGGACGTCGCCCGTGCGCGACCGCAGCTCCATGCGCTCGGGCGGGCACGACGCGCTCGCGCGGACGTCACCGGTCTCCGCGCGCGCCTGGAGGGCGAAGCCGCAGTACGCCCCGACCGCGATGTCGCCCGTCGTGGTGTCGATGCGCGCCGAGCCGCGATACGCCGTGAACCGCACGTCGCCCGAGCTCGTGCGGACGTTGACCGGGATGTTGTCGGGCACGGTGACCTGATAGCTGGCCGAGCAGGAGCCGAGCACGGTGTCCGGGCAGCGCGACCGCAGGCGCAGCACGCCGCCGGAGACCTGGCGCCGGGCGTCCGCGCGCAGCCCGAACGCGAAGCGGTCGGTTCGGCGGACCTCCACCGCGCGGCGGGCGCCGCCGCCGATCACGACCGCGCTCGCCCGCCCGAGATCGAGCGAGATGCCGTTCAGCGCGCCGCGGACCGAGTAGGTCGCGATGCGCCGCTCGCTGGAGGTGAGCCACCAGACGCCGAGCACGAGCGCGCTGCCGAGCACGAGGAACGCCGACACGGCGACGAGCCAGCCCCAGGTCGACGGACGCCGGTGAGGCGGGATGGCGATGGGACCGGGCACGACTCCTACCGTAACGGCGGGGCCGGGGGCCACGGCAAGCTTTGGTGCGGCCGGGACACGGCGCCGGGCCCGGCCCCTCGGCGGCCCGACCCGCAGCGCCCACTCTTATGCGGCGTTCATGCGCTGCTGAGCTGCCTTTGAGCGCCGGCTGGTCCCATGTCGGCCATGCCCCCCGCCCCCCGCCCCCCCAAGGCGCACGGCCCGGCGCCCCGCGAGCCCCGCGACCCCGCCACGACCTCGGCCGAGCGCTTCGACGCGATGGGCCGCGAGGTCGTGGTGGGCGGGGCGACCGGCGCCGAGCTCGGCGCGATCCGGCGCCTGTTCGAGCGCCGCGAGCGCGTGTTCAGCCGGCTGCGCTCAGACAGCGAGCTGCGCTGGGTGGATCGCAGCCCGGAGACGACCCTCGCCGTCTCCGCGGTCTTCGCCGACGCCGTGGCCGACGCGCTGCAGGCCGCGCGGCAGACCGCCGGGCTCGTCGCCGCGACGCGCTGCGGCGCGTCGG
>JAXDHC010000667.1:0-2789 GCA_034664705.1 Solirubrobacteraceae bacterium | reverse complement strand
GCGCGCCGGCGGCGAGCAGGCGCGCCACCGTCTCGTCCGGCCGCCCGATCGCCTGCTGCCAGGTGACGCGCACGACCCGCTCGCCGTGACGCTCGAGCAGCGCCTGGCGCTCGGCGTCATCGCCCTTCGCGGTGGGCCCGTCGTGCCAGGCGGCGCCGTCGGCCTCGAGGACGAGGCGCTGCGCCGGCCACCGGAAGTCCGGAATCACCCGCCGGCCTCCGACGTCCATGGGGGCGTTCACGACGGGCGCGTCGATGTTCGCGCCGCGGATGAGGTCGAGCACGACGTCCTCGAGCTCGCTGCGGGTCGGGGCGGGGCCGGCCGCGATGACGCGGGCGAGCCTTGCCGTGCCGCGCCGTCGGCCGGCACGGCCGATCGTCTCGTCGAGCCCGCGGACGCTGACGTGATGCAGCGCCTCCGCCTGGCGCACCGCGCGCCGGAGCGGCCGGTGGTCGAGCGTCGCGGCGAGGTCGAGCAGCGTGCGCGCCGGCGTCGTGACCGGGATGCCGCGGTGGCGCGTCACGTCCGCGACGGCGAGCGTCGAGGAGCGGTGGACGCGCAGGCCGCCGTGAACGCGACACCGCGAGAGCGGCACCGTCACCTCGGGATGGCGGTCGTCCCACTCGACGATGCGCCACAGGGCCGCCGCGGACACATGACTCAGGACAGCGGCGCCACCGCAGGCCTTCGTCGCGGCGAGCCAGCGGCCCTCCAGCGGCGGGTTCGCGTGCCCGACCGCGTAGACACCGCGGTGGATCCGATGCAGAAGGCCGTTGCGGACGCGGACCGAGACGGCCTCGCGCGACAGCCCGCAGGCCCGCAGCTCGTCGAGCGAGAGCACGCCCCACTGCTCGGCGGCGCGCTGTCCGACGTGCACGTCCGGCCTGTGCGTCAGCTGCGTCGAAGGCACGGACCGAGCTTGCCGCTTCCGATCGTCACAGCGCAACGCCCGATCTGTCGCGAACGTGTGCCGACTTCGCGCCGGCACACCGCGTCCGGTCGCCGGCCTGCGACGCGTGAAGGGTTTGTCGTCTCTCAGACGACGAACCCTTCACTCGCCTCCCCGCGGCCGGCGGCCCAGCGCCGCCGCGCCTACCCCAGCGCCGCCCCGCCTACCCCAGCGCCGCCGCCAGCGCCTCGTCGAGCTCCCGGTGCGCGAAGCGGTAGCCGTGCTCCAGCGCGCGCCGGGGCACCGCCCGCTGGCCCTCCGTGACGATCTCCGCCATGTCGCCGTAGAGGGCGTGCAGCGCGGCGCCGGGGATCGGTAGGACGGCGGGGCGGTGCAGGGCGCGGCCGAGCGCGCGCGAGAACTCGGCGTTGGTGACCGGCTCGGGGGCGCACGCGTTCACCGGACCGGTCCAGCCGGAGCCGTCGATCGCGGCGAGGTACATGCCGACGACGTCGTCGGCGTGGATCCACGGCATGTACTGGCGCCCGCCGGCCACGGGGCCGCCGACGCCGAGGCGGAACGGCAGCATCATCTTCGCCAGCGCGCCGCCCCGGCGGTCGAGGACGACGCCCGTGCGAACGCGCACGACGCGCATGCCGAGCTCCGTCGCGCGCTCGGCCTCGCGCTCCCACGCGACGCACACCCCGGCGAGGAAGTCGTCGCCGGCGGGCGCGGACTCGTCGACGATCTCGTCGCCGTGGGGCCCGTAGAAGCCGACCGCCGACGAGGACACGAGCGCGCCCGGGCGCTCGCGAGCGGCGGCGCCCAGCCCGGCGACGAGGTTCCGCGTCCCGATCTCGCGCGAGGCGCGGATGGCCTGCTTCGCCGAGTCGCTCCACCGCTGCGCGACGTTCTCGCCGGCGAGATGCACGACGGCGTCGCGGCCCTCGAGCGCGCGCGCGGGCGCCGGCTCGTCGAGCGGGTGCCAGCCCTCCGCGCGCACGCCGAGCGCCCGCCCGGCGCGCCCGGGGTCGCGCGAGAGCACCGTCACGTCGTCCCCGCGCGCCGCCAGCGCGCGCACCAGCTTCGATCCGATGAGCCCACTGGCCCCGGTCAGGGTCACTCGCATGCCATCTCCTTGGTGGTCACCAGGAGGGTACGGACGGGCATCCTCGCGGGCTCAGCCGGTGGACGGCCGTGTGGCCGCACCCGCCGCTAGGGTGAAATGTCGTGGCGACCGACGGCAACCAGCACGAAGAGCTCTTCCTGATCGACGGCAACTCGCTCGCGTACCGGGCGTTCTTCGCGCTGCCCGAATCGATCGCGACGTCGACCGGCTTCCCGACGAACGCGATCTTCGGGTTCGCGTCGATGCTCGTGAAGCTGCTCACCGAGTACGGCACGAAGCCGACCATCGTCGTGTGGGACGCCGGAATGTCCGGGCGCAAGGAGGTCTCCCCGGAGTACAAGGCGCAGCGCACCTCGCGGCCCGACCTGCTGCGAGAGCAGTGGCCGCACCTCGAGCCGCTCGTCGACGCCTTCGGCTACCGCAACGTGAAGGTCGACGGGTTCGAGGCCGACGACGTCATCGCGTCGATCGCCGAGCGCGCCCGCGACAACGGCGTGCCGGTCATGGTCGTCACCGGCGACCGCGACGCCTTCCAGATCATCGACCCCGACTCGAAGGTCCGCGTGATGGCGACCGGGCGCGGGATCACCGACACGAAGGTCTACGACCACCAGGCCGTCGTCGATCGCTACGGCATCCCGCCCGAGCTGATCCCCGACTTCTACGGGCTCAAGGGCGACACGTCGGACAACATCCCCGGCGTCCCCGGGATCGGCGACAAGACGGCGTCGCAGCTGCTGCAGCGCTTCGGCACGCTGGAGGACGTCCTCG
>JAXDHC010000666.1:0-6236 GCA_034664705.1 Solirubrobacteraceae bacterium | reverse complement strand
CATCCGCAACGTGCTCACGACCGAGGTCATCGACTGGGCGCGCGGCGCCGTGCGCGAGGCCGTCGTCGCGGCCGAGCTCATGCACTTCGCGCACGCGCGCGGCACGCCGCCGAAGCACATCGACGGTCGCCTGCTCACCGTCAAGGACGAGGAGTTCCGTCCGTACACGGAGGCCGAGCTGCGGGAGCTGCACGCGCAGGTCAGGGACCCGAACTACCGCATCTTCGTCGACGCCGACTGGATCTACGTCTTCAACGCCGAGCGCTTCGTCAAGGGCACCGACTTCAACGAGATCTTCGACCAGCTCGGGGTCGACGAGGCGACCCACGCCTTCTACCTCGGCAAGGAGCTGATGAAGGCCACGGTCGCGCGCGCCCTGCGCAAGAACTACCGCCAGGAGTCGCCGCTCGACTGGGGGTACATGACGTTCGCCGAGCCGCGCCGGGAGCACGTGCGGCTCACGGCGCAGCGCACACGAAAAGCCGCCGCGGAGGAAACGTGAAGCAGATCCTGATCCAGCTCGACACCGACCAGCACCCGAGCACGTTCGACGCGATCGTCGCCCACGACGCCGACGTCGACGTCCTCCTCAGATACGGGGGCATCGAGCCCGACGCGGTGCGGGGCCTCGTGCAGTCGGCGTTCTTCACCCGCGCCCCCGACGACCTCTCCACGATGGCGGTGTGGGTCGGCGGCTCGAGCGTCGGCGCGGGCGAGGAGGTGCTCGGCGAGGTCGAGAAGGCGTTCTTCGGCCCGTTCCGCGTCTCGGCGATGCTCGACTCCAACGGGTGCAACACGACCGCGGCGACCACCGTCGCGCGACTCGCCCGCGAGGTCGACCTGAAGGAGCGCCGCGTGGTGATCGTGGGCGCGGGCGCCGTCGGGCTGCGCGCGGCCAAGCTCCTCATCGACGAGGGCTGCGACGTCACGGTGTCGGGGATCCCGGCGTCCCGCTTCGGCGACAAGGCCTACCGGCGCGCACGCGGCCTGACCGTCGCGGAGGAGCGCGGGATGAAGATCGTCGAGCCCACGGACGACGAGGAGCTCGCGAAGATCCTCGACGGCGCCTCGGTCGTGCTGGCCGCCGGCCCTGCGGGTGTCGAGGTGCTGCCCGAGGCGATGTGGCGCAAGATCGACTCGATCGAGGTGCTCGCCGACTTCAACGCCGCCGAGCCGCTCGGGATCGAGGGCACCGACGCGCAGGACGACCTCGAGGAGTACGACGGCAAGCGCGTGCTCGGAGCCCTGGCGATCGGGGGCCCGAAGATGAAGGTGCACAAGGCCTGCATACGGCGGCTGTTCGAGTCCAGCGACGCGATCCTGGACGTCGACGGGGTCTACGAGATCGCGAAGGAGCTCGTCGCCTGACCCGCGAGCGGGAACGCGGCCCGCGCGTCGCCGGAATCGACCCCGGGACGGTCTCCTTCGAGATCTGCGCCCTCAACGGCGGTCTGCCGCTCCTGGAGGAGAGCTTCCGCACCGCGGAGCTCGGCGCCGACCCCGCGCCCCTGGTCGACGCGCTCCACCGCTACGCCCCCTTCGATGTCGTGCTCGGTCCGGCCGGGTACGGCCTCCCGCTCGTTCCCGCCGCGGAGGTGGGCGAGCGCGAGCTCGCGCTGATGGTGCTGAAACGCGCCGCCGATGCGGAGGCGCGCGCCGGCATCGCCGGGATGCGCTCGATCGTCCGCGCCCTGCTCGCCGCGGGCGTGCCGCTCGTCTTCGGGCCCGGCGCGATGCATCTCCCCACCGTCCCGGACCATCGCAAGTGGAACCGCGTCGACCTGGGGACCGCCGACAAGGTGGCGAGCGCGGCGCTCGGGATCGTCGACCAGGCCGAGCGGCTCGGGATCCCGTACGAGGAGACACGGTTCGTGCTCCTCGAGCTCGGCGGCGGGTTCAGCGCGGCGCTGGCCGTCGACGGCGGGCAGATCGTCGACGGGCTCGGGGGGTCTGCGGGCCCGATCGGCGCCCGCGCCTGCGGAGCGCTCGACGCGGAGGCGGCCTATCTCATCGGCGGCGCGCTCTCGAAGCGGACGGTCTTCAGCGGCGGGGCGCTCGACCCGGGCGGGGACCTCGACCTCGGGGCGGCCGGGGCGCTCCGGCGGCTGCGCGAGGATCCGCGCGCCCGCGACGGCTGGATCGCGCTCGAGGAGGGCGCCGCCAAAGCCGCGCTCGCGCTGACCGCGTCGGTGCCGGCGCCGCGCGAGGTGCTCGTGGCCGGTCGCCTGGCCTCGACCCCCGGGCTGCTCGACGCCCTCGCCGAGCGCCTGGCGAGCGTGGCGCCGGTCCGCCCCGTGCTGGCGGCCAAGACCGCGGCGCGCGGCGCCGCGCTGCTGGCGGACGGCCTCGCGGGCGGGAGCTATGCGCCGCTCGTCGATCGCCTCCGCCTGCGCGAGGCGCGCGGCGGCGTGCTCGACCACCTGCGGATGTACGGCGCGGAGCGGATCGAGCTCGGCTAGCGGCCGCCGGCCTCGAGCCACTGGCGCATCGACGTCCGGGCCACGACGGGCTCCCCGGTCCTGAGCTCGTCGCGCAGCTCGCCCAGGAGCCCGGCGCGCTCGGCGGTGAGGTGATGGCGGTGGATCGTCTCGGTGCTCTCCTGCGCGGCGAAGACGAACGCCGCGTCGGGGAGGTCCGCGAAGCGCTCGACGACGCCTGCGATCATCGCGCTCACGCAGTCGTCGACCGCGCGTGGCCGCCGGTGCGCGCGCTCGACGACCGCCCCCTCGTCGCTGCGCTTCATGAGCTCGAAGATCTCGCTCGACATGGCGCCCTCGACGATGGCCAGCAGCGCGGCGACGTCGAAGTCGAACGCGCAGTCCTCGGGGCAGCCGAGGTGTAGCGTCCCGACGCCGCGCTGGTCGTGGGTGGCGACGGGGACGCGGTCCAGCACACGGGCGATCTGCGCCGCGGAGAAGCCATCGGCGGCGAGCCGCTCGCGCGACCGCGCGACGAGCACGGCCTGCGCGTACGGCGCCGCCGTGATGCCCTGCGCGGAGACGCCCACCGTCCGCCGCGTGCCGCTCGCGGATGCCACTGCCCGGGCGTGGTGCGTGGAGATCTCCTGCGTCGGGATGCCCGACACGGGCGCCGGCCGCCGCTCGGGGAAACGCGCGGTGATCGCCACCTCCGCCCGACGCGCGTGCCGGCGCTCGCGCACGCGCTCCGCGACCTCCCGGGCGAGTTGTTCGGCGCGCATGCCCGTTGCGCCGACGACGACATCGCGGACGACGTCGATGAGGACCTCCTCGAAGCGCGGCGTGTCCGTCGTCGGCCGCTCGGCGCCGGGCTCGACGATGCACTCGATCCGGGCCGAGAACGGCTGCGCCGAGCGCTCGTCGACGCCGAGGCGGACGACCGTCTCCACGCCCGTGAGCCCGACGCGGGACGGCGACACGCCGATGGACGGTGACGCCGTCTGGCGGTCCACCGTCGCCGCGAGCCTAGGCCGCCGCCGCGCGCCTGTCGAGGTGCTTCGTGATGATGGCCAGGCGGCGACGGGCCATCGGCACGATCATGTCGCGAATCTCGTCAGGTAGCGCGTCGCCCCATGCCGCGGCGGCGTCCTCGGCCTCGGCCAGGATGGTGTCGATGAGCTCCGGCGACGGCCGCGCGTCGATCAGCCAGCGCAGGCCGAAGCCGATGTGCCAGCGCTCGTCGAGCTCGACGCGCGCCACGCCCTCGTGCACCCCCGGCAGCGCGCCATCGTCCGACTCCGCGAGCAGCGCGCGCTGCCCGGCGGACAGGACCATGCCCTCGAGGGTCATGTGGTAGAGCGCCATCCCGTCGCTCAGGCCGATGCGGCCCTCCGCGAGCTCGGCGGACATCGCGGGCAGGCGCTCCTCGAACAGCTCCAGGATTCCGGCGGGGGCGAGCTCCCGCGCCGCCGCGCGCCGCTCGTCCTTGGTGTCGCCGGGCAGCTCGAGCACCTCGGCGGCGACGCGGTCGAAGAACTGCGCGTGGCGCTGCTCGTCGCGGCGCTGCAGGAAGATCACCCACGAGACCAGGGAGTCGTTGGCGGCCGGGCCGAACGGCGCGAGATGCTCGGAGACGGCGTCGTCGGCGATCCGGAATGCGGCGAGGAGCGCGGTCAGGCGCTCGCGGCGATCGTCCGGGAGCTCGGGCCACGCCTCCGCGTCCGGCTTGAGGTCGATCGCGTTCGCGTCCCACTGCAGCTTCGCCACGAGGCGCGAGAAGAAGTTCGGCCAGCGATTGGACGGCAGGATGCGCCCCGACGTGACCTCGTCCTGGCGTAGACGTCGTCCTGTCGCGGGATCGAACGCGAGATCCCACGCCTGCCGCTCAGCCATGGCGGCCACGATACCAAGCGATATCCGCGGTTTCCGGGGTACGGCTACGGCAGCTCATCGTGGTCGGGATACGCATCGCCATCGACATCGATTCGACCCTGCACGACCACTGGCCGCTGGTCGCTGCCGCGGCCAAGCGCCGCTTCGGCGTCGACCTGCCCTACGAGCAGCAGTTCCCGTGGGCCGCCCGCCGCCTGACCGAGGAGCAGTTGCGCCTGTGCATCGAGGACACCCACCGCGATGGGGCGATCGCCGGCGCGCGCCCCTACCCGCATGCGGTCGAGACCGTCAACGGCTGGCATGACGCGGGGCACGCCATTCACATCATCAGCCATCGCCCCGAGCGGTCGCTGACCGCCACCGGCCGCTGGCTGGACCACATCGGCCTGCGCCGCCACGAGCTCTGCTGCAGCGACGACAAGGTCGCGCACTGCCGCCGGATCGGCATCGACCTCCTCATCGACGACAGCCCGACCAACCTCCTCCGCGCCCTCGACGCGGGCATCCTCGCGGCCACGCTCCGCCACCCGTGGAACGCCCACGCGTGCGACGCGCCGCACGTCATCTCCGCCGCCGAGTGGCGAGAGCTCGCCCGCGTCCTCGAGCCGGTCCTGGCTGGCGACCGCGGTGCGTCGTGATCTGCTGCGTTCCGATGCTGCCGATGGCGAGCCCGTCGAGGGCCTTGCTGCGCACCGAAGCGGCGAGGGCGACGTCGAGGACCTCGGCGTCGGTCAGCCCGAAGGAGCTCAGCCCGGGTCCACGTCGGCCTGCGTCACGGACGTCGCGTCGAGGGCGACCTCGCCCGCGAGCTCGATGATCGCGGCGTCGACAGCGTCCAGCTCGGCAGCCGCGGCGCCGTCGTCGCCGACGACCGCTCGAACGCCCTCCGGACTCAGGAACCGGTCGAGCAGCACGGAGCCATGCGCGAGGCAGCAGTAGCTGGACCGCAGACGACTGGCGGCGGCGAGCGTGGCGAGCTCGCGCCGAGCAGTCGGCGCACTATGACCCCGGCGAGCCGCAGAGACGAGCGGATCTCGTCCCTGCGCGTCCGCGTCACGCGCCGCCCGCGACGACGGCGAGCGCCGGCCGTGTCCACGTTCGGTTGACCGCCGTGCTCGGCGGCGATTAGTGTCGGGACTCACGACCAAGGAGGCTGCCAGTGCGGACCTACGTGATCCTCCGGCGCAACGGTTGGAGCTCCGGGGCTGAACTCGAGGACGCCGCGGCGCGCTCGAAGCAGGTCGGCGACGACGAGATGTCGGACGACATCCGGTGGATTCGCAGCTACGTGCTCGACGAGGGATCGGGGCCGGTCGGCACCGTCTGCATCTATCAGGCGAGCAGCCCCGACGCCATCCGCGAGCACGCACGACGCGCCGATCTGCCGGTCGACGAGATCATCCCGGTCGCCGACACCGTGATCGTGCGTTCCGATCCCGAACCGGCGACCGCGTAGCCGGGCGCCGCACCGGGACGCGTGGTGGCGGCCTGGGCCGGGCGGCCACCACCGCCCGCTGCGGCCTGCTCCGGAGATTGAGGCCGCGGTCGTGGCGCCGGACCTTCCGGTCGCGTGGCCGACCGCCTGCGGGACGTCGGGACCCACGGCCACCGCCGGCCGACAGAAGCACGGGTGTTGCCACGCGGATGTCTTTCGCCGGTCGGGCGGCACCAGGCTTCGGATCCGTAGAGGTCATCAACGGCTGCGCGGCGGCCTCCAAAACTGCAACGGAATCCCCGATGATCGGGATTGTCTCGCGATCCGTCCGGTTCGCCGGTACCTCAGGGAAGCGCACGGAACGTCGCGAAAAACGACATCCCGGGCACCAGCCCGGACACCCGCGGCCGCACGCGGAACGGTCCGCGGCGGAGAGGCCTCGTGAGCGCGCCGCGGGCTCGGCGCCGCCCGACGGCGTGGCGACGAGCCGG
>JAXDHC010000665.1:0-7691 GCA_034664705.1 Solirubrobacteraceae bacterium | reverse complement strand
ACGCCGCTGGTCGAGTGCGCGCGCCAGGTCGCCGCAAGGGACTTGGCGATCTCGCGGCGGTCGGTCTTGTCGATCGCGGTGACGGGGCCCTTCCAGCTGCGCTCGAGGCTGTAGGTCCAAGCCCGCTCCACGCCCTCGTCGCCGAGCTCGTCCTTCACGAACGAGATCAGGCCCGCGACGCCGTCGACGAGCAGGTCGTGCATGAACTGCGACTCGTGCTTCATCGCCTCGCACAGCGCGCGCGCCGCGTCGAGGTCGCCCGCCTCGAGCAGCGCGCCGATGCGGCGCGCCTCGCCGGCGAGCGACCGGCCCCCGAGCGCCGCCCAGGTGAGCACGAGCAGCGCCGCCCCGCGGCCGAGGCCGGCGCGCCGCGCGGCGCGGGCGAGCGCCTCGCCGGCGAGCGCGGCGAGCGCCGTGAGCCCCAGCGCGTAGGCGGCGCCGCGCCGCCGCGTCGGGGCGTAGACGGCGCGCTCGACGCGCAGGGCGAGGCGCCCGAAGCCGGCGACGGGATGCCGGCGCGCCGGATCGCCGAGCACGAGGTCGGCGGCGTAGCCGCCGAGCAGCGCGCCCGCGCTCACGCCGCCCCGCCGATCAGCGGGCAGTTGACGCGGGTGACCGTCCAGCGGGCGTCGTGGGCGTGCAGCTCGGTCACCGAGAGCGGCGCGGCGTCGATGCGCCAGAAGGCCGGAAGCGGAGCGCCGAGCGCGTGCACGACCGCGGCCTTGACCACGCCGCCGTGCGTGATCGCCGCCGCGGCGCCGTCGAGCGCGGCCTGCGCGTCGAGCCACGCGCCCACCCGTCCGGCGAACGTCGTGAGGCTCTCGCCGCCGTGCGGCGCGGCGCCCGGGTCGAGCATCCACGCGCTCGCGCCCTCGGGGTCGGAGGCGTGGACGTCGGCCAGGGTCGCGCCCGCCCAGCGCCCGAAGTCGCACTCGGCCAGCGCCGCGTCCGGGCGCGCGTCGAGACCCGCCGCCTCGGCGGTCTGCCGGGCGCGCAGCGCGGGACTGCACAGCACGTCGCACCGGTGCGGGATCGCGCCGGCCAGGGACGAGGCAGCGGTGCGGCCGGGCTCGTCGAGCGGCTCGTCGACGGGAAAGGCCGTGGCGCGGGTGGCACTCGTGGGCGCGTGGCGCACGAGGAGGAGCCGCCTCACGGTCCGCCGGGAGCCGGGCCCTTGTCCTTCGCCTGCAACAGGTACCTCCTCGGGATCCAGCGTCCCGATGTGGAAGGGCTCGCGGCGGACGAGTTCCTGACTTCCGGGCGCGAACGCCCGGTCACAGTGGCGCGACCGTCCCGGACTTCCACCGGGTTCCACGCGCCGCCACGCTGACGGCGCGCACTCTACCCGCTGGCCGCGGCCCGGGGGAGGACGGGTCTAGGCTTCGCGTGGTGAGCGCTCCCGAGCACCTGCGCCGGCCGCCGACGCCGCCCGGGTTCGATCCGTCGCGCGCCGCCGAGCGCTCGGCGGACCCCGCGGGCTGGCGCTTCGCCGACGCCGAGCGCGCCGCCGTGCACCGCGTCATCGCCGAGCGGCGCGACATCCGCCGCTTCCGGCCCGACCCGGTCCCGGAGGACCTGCTGCGGCGCGTGCTCGAGGCCGCGCACCGCGCGCCCTCGGTGGGCCTCATGCAGCCGTGGCGGATCATCGTCGTGCGCGAGCTCGGGACGCGCGTCGCGATCCGCGGCCTCGCCCAGCGCGAGCGCCTGCGCCAGGCCGACCGCTTCGACGAGCGCGCCCGCCAGTTCCTCGACCAGAAGGTCGAGGGGATCGTCGAGGCGCCGCTCGGGCTCTGCGTCTGCTGCGACCCCGGCGACCCCGGCGTCGAGGTGCTCGGCCGGGGCACGATCCCCGAGACCGACGTCTACAGCACCGCGTGCGCGGTGGAGAACCTGTGGCTCGCCGCCCGGGCCGAGGGCCTGGGGATCGGGTGGGTGAGCTTCTACCGTCCCGGCGACCTGCGCGCGGTGCTCGGCATCCCCGGGCGCGTGGAGCCGATCGCGTACCTGTGCGTCGGCTGGCCCGACGAGCGACCGGTGCGCCCCGGGCTCGAGAGTGCCGGGTGGGCCCAGCGCGCCCCGCTCGAGGCCGTCGTCATGGAGGAGCGCTGGGCGAGCGACGCGCCCGCGGCCGGCGCCGGGCCGGAGCGCCCGCGCCTGGACCGCGCCGCCGCCATCGCGGCCCGCGACCGGCTGGACGCGCTCGTCAAGCCGTCGGGCAGCCTCGGCGCGCTCGAGGCGCTCATCGAGCGCTGGGCCGCGATCACGGGCGCGCCGCCGCCGGCGCGGCTCCGCGCCGGCGTCCTCGTGTGCGCGGGCGACCACGGCCACGTCACCCGCGGGACGAGCCTGTACGGCGCGGAGGTCTCCGCGCAGGTCGCCGCCGCGGCGGCGCGGGGCGACACCGCCGTCGGCGTGCTCGCGCGGCAGGGCGGCCACCGGCTCCTCGTCGCCGACGTCGGCCTCGCGGCGCCGACGCCGGCGGGCGTGCGCGCCGCGAAGGTCCGGCCGGGGACCGCGGACATGCTCGACGGCCCCGCGCTCACCGAGGACGAGCTGGACCGGGCGATCGCGGCCGGCCGCGCGCTCGCCGCCGAGCTGGCCGGCGAAGGCGCGGACTGCCTCGTGCTCGGCGACATCGGCATGGGCAACACGGCGACGACGTCCGCGCTCGTGTGCGCGCTCACCGGCGTCTCGCCGTCTGTCGCGGTCGGGCGCGGCGCCGGCCTGGACGCGGCCGGGCTCGAGCGCAAGCGGCGCTTCGTCGGCGATGTCCTGGCCCGCCACGGCGCTCCGCTGGACGCGCGCGCGGCGCTGCTCGCGGTCGGCGGGCTCGAGCTCGCCGCGCTGGCCGGCGCGGCGGCCGAGGGCGCGCGGCGCCGGCTGCCCGTCGTGCTCGACGGCTACGCGGTCGGGGCGGCCGCGCTCGCCGCGACGCGCCTGGATCCGGCGGTCGGCGAGGTGCTCGTCGCCAGCCACCGCTCGGCCGAGCCGGGCCACGAGATCGTGCTGTCCGAGCTCGGGCTCGAGCCGCTGCTCGACCTGCGCCTGCGCCTGGGCGAGGCCTCCGGGGGCCTCCTCGCGCTGCCGATCGTCGCCGCCGCCGGCGCGCTGCATCGCGAGATGGCGACCTTCGAGGACGCCGGCGTCACGCGCCGGGGCTGAGGCGCTCATGGGTCCTGCCCGCCGCGCGGCCGCCGGCGCCGCGCTGGCCCTGGCCTTCCTCACCGTGATCCCGCTCCGCGTCCGCGAGCGGGCCGACGGGGTCGGGGCCGCCGCGGCGTGGTTCCCCGCCGTCGGCGCGCTCGTCGGCGCGCTGGCGGGCGGCATCCGCTTCGCATCCGAGCCGCTGCTCGGCGCCGGCCCGGCCGCCGTCCTGGCCGTGGCGGTGCTCGTGGCCGTGACCGGCGCGCTGCACCAGGACGGGCTCGCCGACTGCGCCGACGGGCTCGGGGTGCGCGACGACCGCGGGCGGCGCCTCGCGGTCATGCGCGACCCCAGCGTCGGGGTGTTCGGCGCGCTCGCCCTGCTGCTGTGGGCGCTGCTGGTGGCGGCCGCGCTCGCGGAGCTGCCGCGCGAGGACGCCCTGCCGGCGCTCGTCGTGGCGGGTGCGCTGGGGCGATGGGCCGCGGTCCTCCACGGCGCCGGCGTGGCGCCCGCGCGCCGTGCGGGCCTCGGGGCGTCGTTCCGCGTCGGCCGTGGCGCGCTCGCGGCGGCGACGCTGACCGCAGTCGCGGCGGCGCTCGGGCCGGCGGGGCTCGGCGCCGGGGCGGCCGCGCTCGCCGCGGCCGCCGTCGTGACGCTCGGCGTGTCCGCGTGGGCCTCGCGCACGCTCGGCGGCCGCACGGGCGACACGCTCGGGGCGTCGGTCGCGCTCGTCGAGGCCGCCGTGCTGCTCGTGCTCCTGGGATTCGCGAACGCGGCGTAGACGTGGCGGGCGGGGCCCGCCTCAAACGTGCCTAGGCACGGTCCACCGATCGCTTGGATTCGCCCGCAACGGGCGGACCGCCGACGGGGCGCCCCGCGCTCTCGTGCACACCGGCGCCACCTCCCTCCTCGAGCGAGACCACGAGCTCGCGGCGCTCGCCGCCGCCGCGGCCGAGACGCGCGCGGGCGACGCGCCCCCGAGCGGATCCGGCAGGCTGGCCCCGCCGGATCCGCCGGCCCTGGAGGCATTGCGTCAGACCGGCGGGGGCCCCGTCGGGAAGCCGGTCCCGGCGCCCTGCGGCGGACCGGCCGGCACCCCCCCCGCCCCGCCGCCGCCCTGCGGCGGCGCCGACGACGAGCAGAAGCCGTCGGGGGCGCAGCCCCGATGACCCGCGATCGCCTGGTCGCAGGGGAAGGTCGACCCCTGGCAGCAGATGCCGCTGACCTGGTTGCAGCGCGTCCGGTCGGGCTGGCTCGCGTCGCGGGCGCAGCAGCGACCGCCGCAGCAGTCCTGGCCCGGCTGGCAGCACGAGCGCCCACCGCAGCACGGGGTCGCGCAGCACACGCCGCTGCAGCAGTACGGCTTGCTCAGGTTCGTCCCGGTGCCGCAGCACTGCGGGCCCTGCGGTCCGCCACCGGCGCAGCAGGCGCTCCCGGGCGGGCAACATCGCGCGAAGTTGCCGCCGAACGGCGGACATGTCGTCGAACCGCCCTGCAGCTCGGCCGAGCTGCAGACGGCCGCGTGCGCCGTCGCCGGCCGGAACGCGGCCAGTGCCCCGCCCGCGACCGCCGCCGCCGCGAGGCGCAGCGCCTGCCGGCGGGGTATCGGTCTCGCCAGCACCCGTGAGAGGTCATCGAAGCGTGGTTCGGCCATCGG
Organism: Solirubrobacteraceae bacterium; assembly: GCA_034664705.1. Lineage (GTDB taxonomy): Bacteria > Actinomycetota > Thermoleophilia > Solirubrobacterales > Solirubrobacteraceae > JAOPZW01. The sequence continues at coordinate 2,890 of JAXDHC010000665.1, read as the reverse complement.
TCCGCTCCTTTCGCAACCCCTGGCGCGCCAGGGCCAGTATCTGCTCGCCGCCCGTGGCGACGTCGCGTTCGATCACGCCGTCCTCGCCGATGAGGAACCCCACCGGCGTGGCGAAGATCCCGTACTCCTTCGAGAGCTTCCACCGGTCCTGGAGCACCACCGGGAACTCGATGCCGTGCTCCGTCGCCTTCGCGCGGTTGCGCTGGGGGTCCCCGCGTCCGACCATGATGAGCTGCAGGCCGTCGTCGCGATGCTCGCGGTCCAGCGCGGCGAGTCCGGGAGCGAGGTCCTGGCACGGCCCGCAGTCGGGGTCGCTGAACACGAGCAGGACGCGCCGGCCGCGGAAGTCCTCGAGCGCGACCGTCCCGCCTCGGACGTCCGGGAGCGCGAACGCCGGCGCCGGCGTGCCGGCCTTCAGCCCGTCGCGCTCGATCCGGCTCTCGTGGAGCGGCTTCTCGGTCCGCAGCCTGGTCCTGCGCCGGGAGGCCTCGCGCGCGAGGGCGGCCACCTCGTCGGCGCCGATCGCGACCGGCCTCGTCACCCGCCCGTCCTCGTCGAGCAGGTACGCCGCCGGCGTTCCCATGTCGGTGAAGGGCTCCGGCGGCGCGGCCCCGTCCAGGAGGAGGATCGGGCAGTCCAGTCCGTGCTCCAGCGCGAGCGTCCGGTTGGCGTCGCGATCGCCCCAGCTGACCAGCACGAGCTCGGTGTCGCGGCGGTCGTGCTGAAGCGCCGCGAGCTCGGGGGCGACGAGGTCGCAGAAGCCGCACTCCGGGCTCCAGTGCGCGAGCAAGACGCGCCGGCCCCGGAAGTCCTCCAGGCGCACCGCGCGGCCGTCGAGGTCAGGGAGCGCGAAGGGCGCCACCAGCGTCCCCGGGGGCAGGCCCAGGGGGTCCGCGTGCTCGACCCCGTCGGCGGCGTGCGCGCCGGCGTGGTGCGCGACCTGGAGACCGTCGCCCGGGTCCGGTCGCCGGAGGCGTCCCTCGATGCCGTCCAGGCGCAGCAGGATCCGCCCCTGCTGCTGAACGACTTGGAAGAGAAGCGCCGCCAGAAGCGACAGGCCGGCCACGACCGCGACGGCGACGGCCCACGTCAACACCGGTTCGCCACCCCCCTCGGACGGCTCCAGGATGGGGCTAGCGTACGCCCGCGGGGAAGACATGTCCATCAATCAGCGAGAACTCAGTGAATGGTCAGCGGGGTGCCGACCGGCATCAGCGCGGCGAGTGCCGCGATGTCCGCGTTGCGCAGCCGGATGCAGCCGTGCGAGACCCGGCCGGGGAGCAGGTCGGGGCGGTCCGTTCCGTGAATGCCCACGAAGCCGCCGGCGGGCCAGTCGGTGAGCGTGGGGGACCGGGCGCTGGTGCCGAACGCGACCGGACCATAGGCCGGGCTGCGGTACCGCGTGAGCCGGTCGCGGATGTAGAACGTCCCCCGCGGGGTCGGCCAGCGCGGCAGGCCGACGCCCACTGCGGCGCGGAACACCGGCCGGCCCGCCCGGAAGAGCGTCGCGCGGAATCGCCGGAGGTCGACGTCCAGGCGCGTGTCGACGGTGCCGTATCCCCCGAGCGCGGCCCGCGGGACCCAGCCCGTCGTCCCGTTCGGAAGCACGGGCAGGCGCACGCGGACCCATGTGCGCCCCGGCCCGGTCGCGCGGCGCCCGACGACCGCCACGAGGTTCGCCGTTCCCTCGGGCGTGGTCGCCGAGAGCACGGCCACCGCGGGTGCGCCCCGCCGCGGCGCGAGGCGCGCCACGACCGGTCCGCGAACGGGCGCCCACTGCGAGCGGTGGCGGTTGCCGGCCAGCCGCCTGGCGGGCCCGGGGACGAAGGCGGGCGGTATGGGGGCGGGCAACGGACGCCTACCCTGATCCACCCCGGATGGCGTGGGTGCCGACGGGTTCGGCGTGAGGGCGCCTCCCGTGAGCAGGACCGCGGTCGCCCCCACGATCGCTCCGGTGACCAGCGCCGGCCGGCGCCCCGGAGCGCGGTGCATCATCCCGTCGTCTGCGGCGCCTGCCGGCGCGCGGACGTCCGCGGACGCCGCACCACGAAGCGCGTGCGATCGACCACGAGGCCCACCTGGCCGAGGCTCCGCGGCTCGTCGAACGCCCTGGAGGCCGGCGTGGCGCCGACGATGTTGCGGGCCCAGGCCGCGTGCCGGGCCTCGACCGTCAACAGCCCGAAGAGAGCGGCGGTGAGCGCGCGGTCGCGGATCTGCGGCGTGATCCCCGAGAGCAGCGCGACGGTCAGGTCCTCCATGGCCACCGCCGTCCGGGTGAACGCGCCCTCCCGCTCGGTGGTCCCGTGGAAGTCGAAGAACGGCTTGGCCTCGGCGCGCCGGCCGAGCACCTGCTTGAGGATCTTCACGTGCGCGCGCTCGTGCGCGCCGAGGACCTGCGCCCATTGCTGCTTCCGGCTCGCCATTCGATGAACCGTCCCCACCTCCTCGGCCTGCGTGTAGAACGTCGACTGCAGGTACTCGAAGCGCAGCCCGAACCGCAGGATGCCGACGTCGTCCATGGCGGCCGCCGCGGGCGACGGGACGAGCAGCGCGCCGAGCATCGCCGCCCCGCCGATCGCCGATCTCCGCAGGAACTCGGCGCGCGTGCTCCCGTAGAGCTCGGCGAGCGCGCCGGAGAGGGCCTCGTCGCGATCGAGGCAGGCCAGCGTCAGATCGGTCATTCGATGAGCCCCCATGCGCGAAGGGCGCCGTGGACCTGCTTGGGCGTGCGCGCCGGGTCGGCCGGGCGCGGCGCGGGCACCTCGCCGGCGAGATCGCGGATCCACGCGGCCTGGCGTGCCTCGACCGAGACGATGCGGGCGGCGCCCGCCACCGCCTGCCGCGTGAGGTTCATCCCCTGGCCGACGTAGGCGCCGATCGTGACCTCCTC
>JAXDHC010000664.1:0-3185 GCA_034664705.1 Solirubrobacteraceae bacterium | reverse complement strand
GACGAGATCAAGACGATCGTCGAGCTGCTGCTGCAGCGCATCCGGGCGTCGCTGGCCGAGCGCGAGCTTCAGCTCGAGCTCTCCGAGGACGCGCGGGACCTGCTGGTCGAGAAGGGCTGGGACCCGTCGATGGGCGCTCGTCCGCTGCGCCGGGCGATCCAGCGCTACATCGAGGACCCGCTGGCCGACTTCGTCCTGAGGGCCGAGCTGCCGGCGGGCGCGACCGTCATGGTCGAGCGCGCGCCGGAGGGCACGGACCCCGAGGTCTCGCTGACCGTCCAGGAGCCCAAGAAGGTGCCGGCCGCCGTCGGTGGCCGCACCGAGGAGGGCGCCGGCGAGGAGCACGCCGACGGCGACACCGAGGCCCCCGCCGCGACGCCGCCCACGGGCGACGACGGCGGCGAGCAGCACTAGCAGGCTCGCAACACCCGAGAACGCGACGGCCGAGCAAGTTTGCTCGGCCGTCGTCGTTTCGGGAGACGTGGACCCTCAACGCCTGAAGAACATCGCCGTCTTCGCCGACCTCGACGACGAGCAGCTGGCCCACATCGCCGCGCTGGCCGCCGAGGTCTCGGTGCCCGCCGGCAAGGAGCTCGTCCGCGAGGGGGACTACTCCTACGACGTCCTGGCCATCGAGGAGGGCAGCGCGAGCGTCGAGCGCGACGGCGACCGGATCGCCGACCTCGGCCCCGGCGACGTCGTCGGCGAGATGGGCGTCCTGGAGCGCTCCCAGCGCAACGCGACCGTCGTCGCGACGTCCCCGATGCGCCTCGTCACGCTGACGAGCTGGGACATCCGCCGGCTGCGCAAGACGGCCCCCGCCGCGGTGGACCACCTGCGCGGGCTGGTGGCGGAGCGGCGCGCGACGGCTTGAGGTTTTGGCGGCTCGGTTTGGCGGCGCTCCGTGCGGGGCGTCGGCGCTCGTCGCGGATCGAGTGACGAGTTGAGCGCCCTATCCATCGGGGGACGAACCCATCACTCGATCGCGAGCTGGCGCGCGGGCGCTCATCCTCCCCTCGATGCCGACCGCCCCGCGCCGCGCGCGCCGCGACGCGCCGGAGCGGAGCGCCGGGCGAACGGAATCGCGACGGCCGGATCCCCGAAGCCCCACGAAGTACCCTCCCGCGCGTGACCGACCACGACCTCCCCGGCGCCCTCGGACCCTCCACGCGCGCGGTCCACGCCGGCCTGCCGGCGCCGGCCCAGGGGGAGCCGTTCCTGCCCGGGCCGGTGTTCGCCTCGCCGTACCACCTGCAGGGGCCGGTGGACGCGTCGCGCTTCGTCTACCAGCGCTACGGCAACCCCACGTGGGATCGCCTGGAGGCGGCGCTCGGCGAGCTCGAGGGCGGCGAGGCGGTCGTGTTCGCGTCGGGGATGGCCGCGGTCAGCGCCGTCGTGCTGCCGCTGCGGGCCGGCGACGTGCTCGTGGCCCCGTCCGACGGCTATCCCGGCGTGCGCGCGATCGCGCGCGAGCAGCTCGAGCCGCGCGGGGTGGAGGTCCGCCTCGTCCCGACCGACGATGCGGCGGTTCGGGCGGCGCTGCCCGGAGCGACGATGGTGTGGCTCGAGTCGCCGTCGAACCCCGGCCTCGACGTGGTGGACGTCGCCGCGCTCGCGGGCGAGGCGCGGGCGGGCGGCGCGGCCGTCGTGGTCGACAACACGCTCGCCGGCCCGCTGCGCCAGCGCCCGCTCGACCTCGGCGCGGACCTGTCGGTGACGAGCGCGTCCAAGCACCTCAGCGGCCACAGCGACCTCGTCCTCGGCTACGTCGCCGTGCGCGACCGCGCGCGGGCCGACGCGCTGCGCGCCTGGCGGGGGACGACGGGCGGGATCCCCGGGCCCTTCGAGGCGTGGCTGGCGCACCGCTCGCTCGCCACGGTCGCCGTGCGCCTCGAGCGCCAGGAGGCCAACGCGGCCGCGCTCACCGGGCTGCTCGGGGCCCGCGACGACGTCACCGACGTCCGCTGGCCGGGCGTCGGCTCGGTCGTCTGCTTCACGGTGCAGAGCGCCGGCCGGGCGCAGGCCTTCCTCGCGGCGACGAGGCTGGTGGCCGAGGCGACGAGCTTCGGCGGCCTGCACTCCAGCGCGGAGCGCCGCGGGCGCTGGGGCACCGACGCGGTGGCCGAGGGGTTCATCCGCTTCAGCACGGGAATCGAGGACACCGCCGACCTGCTGACCGACGTCGCCGGCGCGCTCGACGCCACCCGGTAGGTTCGCCTCCATGGAGGGCCAGCTCGAACGAGACGGCCACCGCACCTGGTACCGCGTCGCCGGCGAGCTGGACCCCGACGCCGGTCGTCATCTGCCATGGCGGCCCGGGCGCCACGCACGACTACCTCGCGCCGATCGCCGAGCTCAGCCGGACGGGACGGGCGTGCGTGCTCGACGACCGGCTCGGCAACGGGCGCAGCGACCACCTGCCCGACGCCGACCCGTCGTTCTGGACGGTCCAGCTCTTCAAGGACGAGCACGCCGCGCTCACCGAGCACCTCGGGATCGCCGGGCGCCACCGCGTCCTCGGCCAGTCCTGGGGCGGGATGCTCGCGCTCGACCACCCGCCGGGCCCGCTGCGCGGCGATCATGGAGTTCTCCACAGCCATCCGCCGCATCTGGAGGAGCCCGAGCGCTTCCTGCGGGTGGTCGAGGCCTTCCTCGAGCGCGTCGAGGGCCCCGGCGGCGGGCGTCAGGCGGCGTCGAACGCGAGGCCGCGCCGCGCGAGCATCGCCTCGGTGAACGCGCCCTCGACGCTGGCCTCGAGGTCGAACCACTCCTCGAAGTCGGGGTCCTTGCCGATGAGCTCGCGAGCGCGGCTCGGCAGCTTCTGGCGGGACGCCTCGCGGGACTCCCAGAGGTAGATCGCGCCCCAGCGGTTGGTCGCCTCGTCGGTGATCCACAGCTTGAGCCGCAGGCCCGGCACCGAGCCGAACGCGTCGACCGACTCGTCGCGCAGGTACTCGCGCAGCTGCGCGATCGTCGCGCCCGCGCCCTCGAGGTCCCACCAGACGACCCGTACCCGCACGCCCGCAGCGTATCGGCGGGCGGTCACGGGCGCGACGCGCGCCTCGAGGGGGGCGAAGCCGACCGCCTCGCCGCCTACGCTGGCCAGGTGCCCCCCAGACCGGGAACGATCTTCTCCTGCTCCGCCTGCGGCGCCGCGAGCCCCAAGTGGCACGGGCGCTGCCCGG
>JAXDHC010000663.1:0-3377 GCA_034664705.1 Solirubrobacteraceae bacterium | reverse complement strand
TCGGCCGCGGGCAGCAGGTGCAGCGTGCCCCGGATGGCCCACGTCTTGACGAGCGTGCGCTCCTCCCAGAGCGCACGGTGAAGGTCTCCGGGCTCGACGCCCTCGACGCGCGCCCACAGGGCCAGCTCGGCCGAGGACTGGAGCTGGGCGTGCACCCCGCAGAGCGTGCCGGCGACCTCGAGCAGCGCGTCGCGGGGCGCACGCGCGTCCAGCCGGTGGGCCTGCAGCCGGCGGCTGCGCGCCTGCGCGCCGGTGAGCCTCACAGGTCGTCGGGCCCCTGGACCTGCGTCCAGCGGGCGAGGAACTCGTCGGCCGGCAGGGCGTTGAGCTCCTCGCGGACGACGCGCGCGAAGCGGCGCACCTGGCGCGGCGCGACGTCCCACAGCAGCACGGTCTCGCCGTCGGCGATGTCGACGACCTCGACCGTGTCCCGGCCGACGAGGATGCGGTACGCCGCCTTCGCTCTCATGCCGCCGCCGCGCGCGCGGCGCCCGGCAGGGCGGCGTCCCCGTGGAAGACCTGCCCGCCGACGACGACGGCCGGTACGTCGCGCACGCCGAGCGCCGCGGCCTCGGCGGTCCGGCGGGCGAGCTCCTCGCGCACGGAGCGCAGCTCGATGGCCTTCAGCACGGCGGTCGGGTGCATCTCGCACGCGGCGGCGGCGATGAGCACCGTGTCGGCGTCCAGCGCGCGGCCGCCCGCGAAGGCCTGGCGGAACGCCGCCAGGCCGAAGGCGACGGTGCGCCCGATCTGCTTGGCGTAGGTCGCGGCGTGCATCGCGGCCGTGCTGTCGAACGGGAAGGGCTCGGGCCAGCGCAGCGGCTGCAGCCCACGCCGCGCGGCCTGCTCGGCGAAGCGGGCGAGCACGATGTCGCGCTCCTCGGCGCAGCGGAAGGCGTCGTAGTGCTCGGCGCCCGGGAGGTCGCGGGCGAGCACGGGGATCCACTCGGTCGCCACGGGCATCGTCTGGAGGACGCGCTCGGCGGCGAGGTAGGCGTCGGGGCTGCCGAGGTCGAAGTAGAAGGCCGGTCCGTCGGCCACGGCGCTACCCGTGGATCAGCCAGCCGTCCGCGGCGCGGGCGGCCTCCATGACCGCCTCGGACAGCGTCGGGTGGCCGTGGACGATGCGGGCGACCTCGCCGTAGCCGCCCTCGAGCGCCTTGACGTTGACGAGCTCCTGGATCAGCTCGGTCGCCCGGGTGCCGACGATGTGGCCGCCGATCAGCTCGCCGTACTTCCCGTCGCCGACGATCTTCACGAGCCCGCCGCGGTCGCCGTAGACCGTGCCGGCGCCGACGGCGCCGTACTGCAGCTTGCCGACGACGACGTCGTGGCCGGCCTCGCGGGCCTGCTCCTCGGTGAGGCCGAACGAGCCGACGTTCGGGGTGCAGAAGGTGGCGCGCGGGATGTCGGGGTACTCGATCGCGTGGGTCTCCATGCCGGCGGCGTCCTCGACGGCGATGATGCCCTCGTCGGAGGCCTTGTGGGCCAGCGCCGGGCCGGGGACGACGTCGCCGATCGCGTAGACGCCCTCGCGGCTCGTGCGCAGCGCGCCGTCGACCTCGATCAGGCCGCGGTCGTCGCGCTTGATGCCAGCGTCGTCGAGGCCGAGCCCCTCGACGTCGGGCCCGCGGCCGGCCGCGATGACGAGCCAGTCGACCTCGGCCTGCTCGCCGCCGTAGCTGAAGCGCACGCTGCCGTCGCCGGCCTCGACGTTCTCGACCGGGGTCCCGGTGACGACCTTGATGCCCTGCTTCTTGAAGCCGCGCTCGGCGATCTTGGAGACCTCGGCGTCCTCGGACGGGAGCACGCGGTCGAGCATCTCGAGCAGGACGACGTCGCTGCCCAGGCGCGCGTACGCCGACGCGATCTCGGCGCCGGACGCCCCGGCCCCGACGACGGCGAGGCGGCCGGGCAGGCTGTCGAGCGCCCACGCCTCCTCGGTGCCGATGACCCGGCCGCCGAACTGCGTGCCCGGGATGGCCTTCGGGACCGATCCGGTCGCGAGGATGACGCATTTCGCGGCCTCGAGCTCGTCGTCGCCGACGCGCACCTTCCCGTCGGCGGTCAGGCCGCCGTGGCCCTCGATCACGTCGATCTTGTTCTTCTTGAAGAGCCCGCCGACGCCGCCGGTGAGCGTCTTGATGACCTTGAGCCGGCGCTCGGTCACCGCGCCGTAGTCCACCTCGGGGTCGGAGACCTTCAGGCCGTACTCGCCGGCCTCGCGGATCTCCTGGAGGACGTCGGCCACGCGCAGGACGGCCTTCGCCGGGATGCAGGCGTAGTTCAGGCAGCGCCCGCCGACCTGGTCCTTCTCGACGACCGCGGTCTTCATGCCGAGCTGGGCGGCCCGGATTGCGGCGACGTACCCGCCGGGGCCGGAGCCGATGACGACGCAGTCATACGAAGAGGAAGCCATGGCGCGGCTCACCCTAGCTCAGACGGTGCGACGCCTGGATCCTCGCCATCACGCGGATGAGCTTCCAGAACAGCACCCCGCCGCCGACCAGGATCACCGCGCAGAGCACGAGCGCGGAGACGTTCGAGGCGACGAGCAGCGAGAGCCCCGCGATGCCGATCGTGATGCCCAGCAGCGCCTCGAAGCCGAGCACGGCCCAGTAGTGCCGGCGCCACATTCCCCACGCCGCGGAGAGCATCAGCAGGGCGAAGAACAGCACGCCGCCGACGCCCGGGCGGCGGCCGTCGACCTCCACGCCGGCGACGTACGCGGCGAGGTTGCCCACCGCGAGCGCCGTCGCGAGCGCGACGGCCACCGTGAGCGCCGCCGGGCGCTCGGTGGGCCCGATGGGCCGCAGTCCGGCGCGGACGGCGGCGTTGCGCTCCTCGGCACGGGCATAGCCGCGGCGCATCGATTCGGCGCCGTCCGGGGACGGCGGCGCGCCGGTCGGGCGCTCCTTGCGGCTACGGCGTCCCACGGCCCACCTCGACGACGTCGCTCTCGAGCGCCGCGCGCAGCGCGCGGGTCGCCGCCTCCGGGTCCGGCGCGTGCGCGATGGCCCGGACGATGACGGCGCGCCGCGCCCCGGCGGCGGCCACCGGGCCGATCGTCTCCTCGTCCAGCCCGCCGATCGCGAACCACGGCAGCGCGGTCACGTGGCGCGCGGCATGGCGGATCGGCTCGAGGCCGATCGCCGGGCGGCCCTCCTTCGTCGGCGTGGCGTGCACGGGGCCGACGGCGATGTAGTCGGCGCCGCTGCCCGCGCCGGCGTCGGCCTGTGCGATGGAGTGCGTCGACAGCCCGACGATCGCGTCGGCGCCGACGATCGCGCGGGCCTCGGCGACGGGCATGTCGTCCTGGCCGACGTGCACGCCGTCGGCGCCCGCGGCCGTCGCGAGGTCGGGCCGGTCGTTGAGGA
>JAXDHC010000662.1:0-3089 GCA_034664705.1 Solirubrobacteraceae bacterium | reverse complement strand
GCGTCGCTCATGTACGGCAACAGCGCGTCGGCGGGCGGGGCGTCGATGACGCCGTCGAGCGTCGCGTGCGTCTGCGCGGTGATCGAGGTCATGCGCGTAAGACCGCCCGCCGCCGCGCAACTCATCGCAGGGCACGAAACCGGCGCCCGGGCGGGATCTCACGCGCGGTCGAGCACGCCGTACTCGAAGTACCGGTCGCCCTGGTACGGACTCATCCAGCCAGTGCCATGAGCAAGAAGCGCACTGTTTCCTCCTGCGGACCACCAGCTTCTCCGACGAGGCAGGTGAGGCAGCGGTGGGCGCCCGCCCGGCGACTGTCGCATCGGACGAGCACCCGGCGCGTCCGCCGGCGGCTACCGCATCGAGGCATCCGAGCGCGCCGAGCGGCGGGCCGCTAACGCCCGCAGGCAGCGAAAGCGGAAGCCGCAATCGAAGGCGGGGCGTCGGCTGCGGCACTCCGACGCAAGGCGCCATGGGGTTGTCGCGAATGGCGCGGTCGCGTAGCGTCGCGCCGGACGAAAGGACATGGTGATGGCCGCGGCGGGTGACCGCTTCAAGATGCCGGATGGCAGCGTGTACATCGTCCGCCATCCCGCCGCAGAGACGGACGGCGAGTGCGTCGAGATGGAGTTCGTGCTCCCGGTCGGATGCGTGCCGCCGCCACCGCATGTACATCGTCACCAGGTGGAGGAGTACGAGGTGCTGGAGGGCCGCTTGGACGTTGTGATCGACGGCCAATGGCAGGCGTTGGCACCTGGCCAGTCCGCGTCGGTGCCGGTCGGGGCGCTCCACACCTTCCGCAATCGTTCTGGCGGCGTAGTGCGCGTTCGCAACTGGCACCGTCCGGGGCTGCGGTTCGAGGACTTCATCGAGCGGATGTCGACCACCCTGCGAGCCGCGGGCGTCAAACGCAAGCGCGACCCGCGCGTCCCGCTGTACTTCTCGATGGTCATGCTGGACTTCGACGAAACGCTCGTCCCTGGCCGTCTCCGCGAGCGCGTGCCCATGGAGGTTCTCGCGCGCATCGGACGGGCGCTCCCCCGCGTCCGTGACGCATGACCGGGACCCCCAAACACGCCGTTGCATTCGCTCCCGCTTCGACTGTTCTGATTCGCGCTGTCGGCGACGTCCGACGCTGAGGAGAAGGTCCCGACCGGCGGCGAGCTGACTCGCTTTTCACGCTGTCGGCCGTGTCGGCCTGACTGGCTTTCGCTGTGTCGCTCGTCGCCGGTTCGGGATGCCTTGGCGTGACTTGATAGGAGCGTGGCCTCGCCCCAAGCAAGCCCTGTCCGCCGGGGTGTCCGCTTCTCGGTCAGCGAGGAAGGGACGAAGGCGATGATCGTGCTCGGTGCCGACATGCACAAGAGCTCGCACACCCTGGCGGCCGTCTGCGCGATGACGGGAGAGCTGCGCGGCGACCAGACCGTCGAGGTCGGCGAGCGCGGCTTCGCGGCGGCGCTCGATTGGGCGCGCAGCTTGGGCGCCGAGCGTGTCTGGGCGCTGGAAGACTGTCGGCACGTCTCGGGCGCGTTTGAGCGGTTCCTGATCGTCAACGGCGAGCGCGTCGTTCGCGTCGCGACACGGCTGATGGCCGGCGAACGCCGGGCCAGCCGCGACCGCGGCAAGTCCGACCGGATCGACGCGCTGGCGGTCGCCCGCGCCGCCCTGCGCGAAGGGCTCGAGCGTCTTCCGGTCGCCGAGCTGGCCGGCGTCGAACTCGAGATCCGGCTGCTGGTTGACCACCGCGAGCGGCTGGTTCGAGTCCGGACCGCGCTCTACAACGACCTGCTCTGGCACCTGCACGACCTCTGGCCCGAGCAGAAGTTCCCCAAGATTGACATAGGAGCAGCAAGAGCAGGAGCCGAACCGCTGCGCCGTCGTGGTCTGCCGCGCGCCGAAACCGCGCCGGCCGGTGAGGCTCTAACTGGCCAACCCGGCGTGAAGCAGAAGCGGTTGGTTTCTATGCGCGCGAGCGCGGTCGCACCCAGTCCGGTTCCCGATACAGCCATCGTGGGATGAGCCCTTGCCGAACGCGTTCGATCGGCGGGTTCGACGTAGCGGGCCGTCCGAGAACCCGACGGCCTTCCGCGGCGCGATTGTTGAGCGCGCGGAGCCGCACAAGCTCCTTCGCGCGCCCGTGGACCGTCAGGATGGCCTTGCGCAATCTCCAGCGCCCTGGCTCGCAGACTGCCACCCACGCCTCCTGTCGGTTCTCGCCCAAGAAGTTCGGATCGACAAGAAAACCGCGATCCGCCAGCTCGTGAAGGTCGCGGCTGATCGTTGTCGCGTCACACATGCCCGCGAACTCCTTGGCGATCATCTCCCGGTTCGTGATCCGGCGGTCAAGGATCCACAGCAGCAGGTGCGTCCAGCGCTCCCGGCGCCCGGCCCCAACCTCCACACCGAACAGTTCGAGTGCAAGCTGCCTGGGCCGCTCCAAATCATCGCGCCCAAGCGCTACGAGCTTCTTGTCGAACTTGTCGCGGCCACCATAGGCAGCGTACGCTTCGGCGAACGGCAGCCGCTCCCCACCCGCCACCAACCGACGCCTGTGTCTCGGTGACACCATCTGGCCACCCGCCCTGTCATTTGCAGGCCACGGCCGATGACAGGGCGGGGGCCACCGTCATCAGCCGCAACCCGTGTTGTTGCCGCAGCTCGAGCACGTGTAGCAGGAGCCAGTGCGCTGCATCATGCCGCCGCACTGGCTGCACGCCGGGCCGAGGTCGAGGCCCGCGAGGCGGGCCGGGACGACGGGCGGGGAGTCCGTGAGGGCGTGCGTCGGGGGCTTCGCGGCGGGCCGTGCCGGGGCGGGCGTGGTCGCCGCGGCCGACGGGCCGCGGCCGCCGTTTCCGTTCCCGCCGTTGCCGTTGCCGCCGCTCGCCGGGCCCGCCGTGTCGGCGCCGAACGAGGACGCGGCGGCCTCCGCGGCCTTCCGCGCGCGGACCTCCTGGGTCAGGATGCCGAGTTCCTCCTGCGTGTCGACGTCCAGGAAGCGCGAGGCCAGCCAGCGCATGATGTAGTCGGGCATCGACTTGGCGAACGGGATCTCCGGGTTCTGCGTGATCCCCTCGGGGTCGAAGCGCATG
>JAXDHC010000661.1:0-5590 GCA_034664705.1 Solirubrobacteraceae bacterium | reverse complement strand
GCCGATCGTCCCGAGGCCGGCGCCGATGCCCAGCGCGATGGCCTTGCCGGCCTTGCGCCCGTACTCCTGCGGGTCGGCGGCCTGGGCGAGGACGTTGATGATCTCGAGGTCCACTGCTTACTCCTTTTAGTGCTCCTCGGCGACGGCGCCGCCGAGATAGATCGCGGTAAGGGTGGCGAAGATGAAGGCCTGCAGCGTGGCGACCAGGCCCACTTCGAACAGGAAGAAGGCGACGGCCAGCGCGCCGGTGACGAGCCCGAGGACGACGGCGAGCCCGACGGCCACGTTCAGCAGCACGACGAGGCCCCCGCCCATGAACAGGATGAGCAGGTGGCCGGCGAGGATGTTGGCGAAGAGACGGACGCTCAGGCTGACGAGGCGGACGAAGTGCGAGATGACCTCGATGAAGAAGATCGGGACCCGCGCGGGGCCCTCGACGCCCGCGGGGATCCAGCTCGCCAGGTACCTGACCGGGCCCTTCGCCCGGACGCCCTCCACGTGGTAGCTGACCCACACGACGAGCGTGAGGACGAGCGGCACGGACAGGTTCGCGGTCGCCGCGTACAGCGCGAGCGACGGGACCGCGAGCCCGAACACGTCCACCGTGTGGTGCGTGTTCGTCGGCAGCGGGATGTAGCCGATGATGTTCGAGAACCAGATGAACAGGAAGATCGTCGCGATGAAGGGGAACCACCGCGCCGCCATCTTGTCGTCCATGTTCCCGCGAGTGATGTTGTCGCGCATCAGGACGAAGGCGGACTCCACGGCGGTCTGGAGCCGGTTCGGCCGGTCGGCCATCCGCCGCGCGACGTAGACCATCGTCAGGCAGGTCAGCGCCGTCGCGATGATGATGTACATCACGGCCTTGTTGAACTCGATCGGGCCGATCGAGAACCAGGGGTCGAGCTTGAACTCGTCCTGCGGCCGGTAGGTCTGGTTGATCGCGGCGAGCGCGGCCGCGGGACCGGAGAGCAGCACGGCGACGGGGACGAGCGCGGCGAGGAGGCGCCGAATCACGAGGGCTGCTCCGAGTTCTGCTGGAAGGGGCGCATGATCATGGACACGGTGAAGTAGGCGGTGAAGAGCACGATGACGAGGACGGCCGCGGCGAGTCCCGCGTCTTCGTCCTTGAGGCCGGCGGCGAAGATTATGAGGGCTACGAGCCATCCGCGTCCGATCATCGACCCCGCGGCGATCCCGACGACCGTCCGCGGGTCGTCCGAGGCGGCCGCCTTGCGGTCCAGCGTGACCTGGACCGCGCGCTGCACGAGCCACGCCGCGCCGCCCGCCGCGTAGCCCAGCATCGGGAGCCCGCCGAGCAGGAAGATCGGCAGGGCGAGCGCGAGCAGCACGAGATCGAGGTAGCGCAGCGCGATCACGGCGTCAGAGGTCCTTGAACCGCCGCGCGACGATGACGATGCCGACCGGGACCCCGACGAAGAGCCCGGCGAGCCCGAGGGCGACCGGCGCCCCCACGAGCGCGCCGAGCCCGAAGCCCACCGCCGCACAGACGACGATCGCGGCCAGCAGCAGGCTGCCGGCGACCGCACCGCGCATCGTCGGCCGCCGCTCGCCGGGGGCAGGGGGCCGCGGCGTCGGGGAATCGGTCATGGATGGCGGGGATGGATCGAGGCATGGGCGTACGGGCGCGCGGCCGGGGAGACTATGGAGGTGGCCCGAGAAAGGGAGGCCGCCCGTACGATGCCCGCAGCGTAGCGGATCGCGCGAGCTTGTAACAACCTTGTGACACTTGTCTCCCGGTCGGGCGCCGCGGGGGTCCGCGTCACCGCCGGACGCGCGCGCCGTCGTCCTCGTCCGGGCCCACGAGGTCGCCGCCGGCGTCGTCCGCGCGGGCGTCCGCCTCGCCGGTCGCGCCGCCCTCGCGGTGGCCCGGCGTCGTGCCGCCGCGCGCGGCCGCCTGCTCCTCGGCGGCGCTCCGCGACGGATGGTCCTTGGGCAGGTCGTGCGGCGAGAGCTCGTCGTGCGCCTCGGGGGTGTCGCCGAGCGGGCGCTCGGAGTCGGCCCCCACGCCGGGGAACGGATCGTCGGACGCGGCCGGCGACACGTCCTGCGGGTTCTCGGGGAGGCCGATCGTCTTCGAGCGCGACATGGCCACCCACAGGGCGGCGCCCGTCATCGGGATGATCCCGGCCAGCAGCGTGGCGACCGCCTCGGCGAAGCCGGCGAAGAGCGCCGCCGCCAGCGTGCAGACGCCGTAGAAGACGCCGACGCCGCCGACCATCCACCGCATGCCCGGCGTGAGCGGGCGCCCGCCCGGCCATGGCCCGAACGCGAGGTACAGGCCCAGCCCGAATGCGACGAACGCCAGCCCGATGCCGAGCGCCAGCTCGAGCGGGTCCCACTTGCCGTTGGAGCCGTTGAGGATCAGCAGGCTGCCGACGTAGACGAGGATCCAGAGCACGGCGGGCCAGCGCCGCAGGAGGTTCAGCGGGGAGCGCTCCGCGTCCTCGCCGGCGCCCGGGCGCACGACCTCCTCGTGGGCCTCCTCGCGCGCCCCGTCCTCGGCGGTCCGCCGCGGTTCGGCGTCGTCGCGGTCGCGGGTGAACCGCCGGGTCTGCTGCTGTTGACGTGCCATCCATGCCTCCTCGTCGCGCGGGCTCAGGGGCCGCGCTACCCACCCCTTCCGGACGCCATGCCACCGCCTGCGCCCGGGCCCCGACGCGCTACCGTCCGGGTCGAGGTGGGCATGAGCGCCGGCCACGATCACGATCATCACCACCACCACCATCACGCCCCGTCGGCCGACGCCGACGTGCGCTGGCTGACCCTTGCGCTCTCGCTCATCGCGGCGTTCATGGTGGTCGAGGTCGTCGCCGGCCTGCTCGCCTCGTCGCTGGCGCTGCTCTCGGACGCGGCGCACATGCTCACCGACGCCGGGGCGATCGGCCTCGCCGTCGTGGCGGCCCGGCTCGCGGCACGCCCGCCCGGCGGGCGGTTCACCTTCGGCTTCGGCCGCGCCGAGATCCTCTCTGCGCAGGTCAACGGCGCGGCGCTGCTCGTGCTGGCCGGGGTGATCGCCGTCGAGGCGATCCGTCGCCTGTCCGCCCCGCCCGACGTCGACGGCGCGTTCGTGGTCGCCGTCGGGCTCGTCGGCGCGGCGGTCAACGTCGCCGCGGCCGCCGCGCTCGGGCGCGCGGAGCGGCGCAGCCTGAACGTCGAGGGCGCCCGCCAGCACATCCTCACCGACCTCTACGCCTCCCTCGCCGCGGCCGGCGCCGGCGCCGTGATCCTCTTCACCGGCCTGGACCGCGCCGACGGCGTCGCCGCCCTGTTCGTGGCGCTGCTCATGGTCCGCTCCGGCTGGGCGCTGCTGCGCGAGTCAGGCCGCGTCCTGCTCGAGGCCGCCCCCCGGGGCATGGACCCGGACGCGATCGGCCGGGCGCTGGCGGCCGAGCCGGGCGTCGTGGAGGTCCACGACCTCCACGTTTGGGAGGTCACCTCCGGCTTTCCCGCTCTCGCCGCGCACGTGCTCGTGCGTCCCGGCGACGACTGCCACGCCGCGCGCCGCCGGCTGCAGCGCGTCGCCGGCGACCGCTTCGGGATCGAGCACGTCACGCTGCAGGTCGACCACGCGCCCGCCGCGCATCAGCTGCTGGAGATCGAGCACCCGTCGTAAGGCGCGGCCGCGAGCCTCACGGCGCGATCGCGGTCATCGCCCGAGGTCGACGAGCTCGAAGCGCACGTCGCCGCCCTCGGCGTGGGCGAGGCCCATCGTGTGCGTCGGCTGGCGGCGGCGGTCGGTGGGGCTGCCCGGGTTGAAGATCTGAAAGCCGCTCGCCGGGTCGCGCTCGTGCAGCGGGATGTGCGAGTGGCCGAAGACGACGGCGTCGGCGCCGGGGAAGCGCCCGCGCAGGCGCGCGAGGCGCCCGGCGCTCGGGCCGGCGTCGTGGATCATCGCGATCTGGGCGCCCTCGGCCTCGACCATGCGGGCGGCCGGCAGCCGCAACCGGACGTCGGGCGCGTCGACGTTGCCGTGCACCGCCGCGACCGGCGGGCCGATCGCCTGAAGCTCGTCGAGCACGGCCGCCTCGGCGAGGTCGCCGGCGTGGAGGATCAGGTCCGCCGCGCGCAGGCGCTCCAGGCACGCGTCGGGGATCCGGCGCGCGCCGCGCGGGAGGTGGGTGTCGGAGATGACGGCGAGCAGCACGTCAGCGCTGCGCGGCGGCGGACCGCCGGGCGGCGCGAGCGGCGCGCTCGGCGGCCTGGACGCGCAGGACGCGCTGGAGCTCGAGGAAGGCGGGACGCACCCGGCCGCCGGGGCCGATGAGCGCGGAGTCCCACGTGCCGCGCCGGTTCTCGACGTTCCAGTGGTAGATGTAGACGCGGGTCACGCGCGGGCTCAGCGGCACGAGGCGCTGGAACAGGAAGCGGGTCGCGCTGCCCGCGTGGGCGGCCGACTCGGGGAAGGTCACCTTGCGGCGGTTCTTGCGCCAGACGATCCCGCCCGTCTCGGTGAACCAGATCTGGCCCTTGGTCGCCGCGAGCAGGCGGCGCGTGCCGCTGGTGCGGCGACGGTTCGCGTCGAGGTAGTTGTGCAGGCCCCAGTACCGCGGCTCCATGCGCGCGGCGCGGCGGAACTCGCGCACCCACTTGACCATGTTCGGCATGTCGAGGACCTCGGCGGCGAGGATCCGGCAGTCGGTGCACTCGCGCCGCAGGGCGCGGTAGTAGCTCGCCACGAGGCGCGCGCGATGGCACGTCGGCTCCCCGCAGTGGTTCGCCTCGTTCCAGGTGGCGAAGTCCTTGACCCACGGGTAGCGGGCGCGGAAGCGGCGGAACTCGTAGCGGAGGCGCTCGGGGCTCGGGAGCAGGCGCCGCTCGGTGCGCGAGTGCGCGAAGGAGATGAGCGGCTGGACGCCCGCGGCGCGCGCGGCGTTCAGCCACGTGTCGAGCTCGGCGGTCTGCCACGGGCTCGACAGCGCGTCCCACCCCACCGCGAGACGCGCGTAGCGCACGCCCGACGACGCGAAGCGCGGGTCGCTGAACATGTCGGGCTTCTGGTCGGCGATGCCGATGGTGACGGCGCCGGCGGGCGCGGCGCACGCCAGGGCGGCGAGCAGCGTGACGAGGAGGAGTGAGAGGCGGGCGGGAATCGGCATCGGCATCTTCAACGCCGTCATCGGCAGGAAGTCTCGGCCGCTCAAGCGTCCTCCACGAGGACGGTGTCCTCGTGGGAGTACGCCGGAGCGCAGCAGCACAGCAGCACGAGCGGCTCAGGACCGGTGTTCCACAGCTTGTGCACGGTTCCTGGCGGGATGACGGCGCACTGGCCGGGGGCGACCTCGCGCTCCTCGTCGCCCACGCGCAGGCGCCCGCGTCCCGCCGTGAAGTAGTAGAGCTCCTCGGCGGCGCGGTGGAAGTGCGCCGTGGTCGCGGCGCCGGCGGGCACCGTGGCCTCCGCGAGGCTCTGGTTGCGCGCAGGGGTCCACGCGGGGCCGGCGATCTCGCGGATGGTGGACCCGTCGAGCGTCGTGAACGGGTTCAGGTCGTCGAGCTTCGAGACGTGCATGGGAACGGTGAGCCGCCGGTGCCCGCATGGACACCGGCGGCGATGACCGTAGCGGCTCAG
>JAXDHC010000660.1:0-6013 GCA_034664705.1 Solirubrobacteraceae bacterium | reverse complement strand
CCTTGCGGAGGCGCCCGCCGACCCGGTGGGGGTCGTCCTGCCGGACGTCAGCCGGCGTTCGTCGCCGGGGTGGGGGCGGATGCCGGAGCGGCGTCGACCGACGCCCAGGCGCCGCCCGTCCAGCGCGACATCGTCCAGCGGGACATCGTCCAGCGCGACATCGTCCAGCGCGACATCGTCCAGCGCGACATCGTCCAGCGCGACATCGTCCAGCGCGACATCGACGGGTCGGCCGTCAGCTGAACGCCGATCGGGCGCGTCCCGCGCCAGCCACCGCCGGCGCCGGCGCGCTGGAACTTCTGCGTCACGCGCGGCGCCGGCTGGGCCGCCGCGGCGGCGATGTCGAACAGGCCGGCGCCCTGGTCAACCGGCCCGAAGCCGGACACCGGCGACGCCGAGGCCGCGAGCATGGCCTTGACCTGATCGGGCTCCAGCTCCGGGCGCTGCTGCAGGAGGAGCGACACGGCGCCGGCGGCGACCGCGGTCGCCTGCGATGTTCCGCTGCCGCGGAAGAAGCGCTCGCCGATCCGGCCCTGCGGGAACTGCTCGTCCAGGTAGGAGCCCGGGACGCGCAGGCTGGTGATCGCGACGCCGGGCGCCACGACGTCGGGGTTGCGCACGCCGTCGCCGCGGCTCGACCAGAAGGGGATCAGGTCGTCGGCGACCGCGGGGGTGCCGGCGGGATCCTCCGCGCCGACCGCGAGGACGTACGGGTCGTACGCGGGGCTGTCGAGGCTGCCGGTCTCGCCGCCGCCGTTGCCGGCCGCGGTGACCACCACGAGGCCGCGCTTCCAGGCCTGCTCGACCGCGAAGGCGAGCGGGTCGCTGCGGTAGCCGCCCGACACCGGGGCGCCGAACGCGAGCGCGAGCACCCGGATGTTCAGCTCGTCGCTGCGGCGGTTGCGGACGACCCAGTCGATCCCGGCCAGCATGCTGGCGAGGGTCGTCGAGCCGTCGGCGGCGCCGACCTTGACGTTGACGATCTGGGCGTCGGGGGCGATGCCCGAGAAGCCCGCGGCGGGGTCCTCGCCGGCGATGATGCCCGCGAGGTGCGTGCCGTGGCCGAACGCGTCGAGCGAGCGCAGGTTCTCCTGGTCGCCCTGCGCCGAGAAGTCCGGGCCGTTGACGACCTTGCCCGGCTCGTCCAGACCCGCCACGGGCGACACGCCCGTGTCGATCAGCGCGACGTCGACGCCCGCACCGGTCACGCCGGCGGCGGCCAGCGCGGTCGCGTTGGTCGCTGCACGTGCGCTCTCGAGCGACGTGCCGACGCCGGCCGCATCGGCCGGGGCCGCCGGGTCCTGCTTCGGCATGACGCGGCGGTCGGCCGTCACCGAGCGCACGCCCGGCGCGCGGCGCAGCTCCGCCACGACCGAGGTCGGGATGCGCGCGGAGAAGCCGTGGATCAGCGCCAGACGGCGCTCGACGCGTCCGTGGAGCCGGCGCACGGCCCGCTCGGGAAGCTGCGTCGCGGAGTCGTCCTTGACGACGACGACGGTCGTGTCGCCCGACGCGAAGCTCTTCGCGGGCGCGCCGGCGAGCACGCAGGCGGCGGCGATGAGCGCCGCCAGGGCCACGACCGCGCGCGACGAACGCCAGCGAACGGCGAACGTGAGCGTCATCGGATGCCTCTCCGACGAATCGCGTGTCCTTGCATGGGATGTCCTCCTGAAAAGGAATGGGTTGATTGCGTGCCTGGGCACGGCTCGAACATCGACCCGGCCGTCCCCGCGCGGCATCCACTGACGGGGTTCGGTCGCCGGCGCCCGGTTGACGGCAGGCTCGGCGCGCCCTGGCGGGTTGCCGGTGGGCGGGACCGCCGCGCGCCCGAAGTCGCCGCCCGCCGTCCGAAGCTCGCAGAATTCCGCCGCGCCCCGCCGCGATCGGGCACGCGGTCGCCGGTCGCCGGGCCGCGGCCGACTTCCCGGCCATGACCACCAGCCGCCCCCGTCACGTCTCGTCCGCGATGTCGCTCGGCGGCCGCGTCCGCGTGCTCATCGTCGAGCCGGACATGGAGATCCGGCGCGGCCTCACCCGCGCGGTCCGGTCCGACCCGAGCCTCGAGCTCGTCGGGGTCGCCCACGACAGCCCGACGGCGGTCACGATCGCCGCGGAGCGCCGGGCGGACGTCGCCCTGATCAACACGCGCCTGCCGGGCGGCAGCGGCATCGAGGCGGCGATGCGCCTGTACGCGCTTCCGACGCGAACGCGCTGCATCGCGATGAGCGACGGCGAGGACGCGGCCGAGCTGGCGGCGATGTTCGCCGCCGGGGCGATCGGCTACCTGCCCCAGGGGGCGATGGCGACGCGCGTGACCGATGCGCTGCGCCAGGCCGTCGACGGTCAGCTGCGGATCCCGCGCGACCTCGCTCGTCCGCTGTTCGCCCGGCTGCTCGAGGGCCTCGACAACGAGGCGGCCGGCGAGCGCGCCGCTCGCCGCGAGCGCGAGGCCGTCATCCGGCGCATCATCGACGAGCGCCAGTTCGACATGGTCTTCCAGCCGATCGTCTCGCTCGCCGACAACGCGCTCATCGGCGTCGAGGCGCTGGCCCGCTTCACGACCGAGGAGCGCCGTTCACCGGACCTCTGGCTCGACGAGGCGCACACGCTCGGACTGCGTCCCGAGCTCGAGGCCGCGCTCGCGGCCGCGGCGGTCGAGCACTGCCCGCGCCTGGCGCCCGAGACCTTCATGACGGTCAACCTCTCCCCCGCCGCGGCGCTGTCGGGCCGGCTCGCCGACGCGCTCCCGCGCGAATCGCTCGGCCAGATCGTCGTCGAGCTCACCGACCACCGGCAGGTCACCGACTACGTCCTGCTCGGCGAGGCGCTCGCCGAACTGCGCGCGGCCGGCCTGCGCGTCGCGGTCGACGACAGCGGCCACGGCCTCTCGTCGCTGCAGGAGGTCATCCGGCTCGCGCCCGAGTTCATCAAGCTGAACCGCACGCTGACGCGCGACGTGGACCGCGACTCGACACGCCGGGCGCTCGTGTTCGCCCTCAGCACGATCGCGGCCGACAGCGGCGCCCAGGTGATCGCCGAGGGCATCGAGACCGCGGCCGAGCTCGCGGCCCTGCGCGACCTGCGGATCCCCTACGGCCAGGGCTACCTGATCGCCCGCCCCCAGCCGCTGCCGGCGGGCGGCCGGCTCGAGGTCGCGCCGGCCGTGGAGCTCGAGCCGCTGCCGGAGCCGCGACGCGCCGTGCCGGACGTCGCCGGCCGGCGGCGCACCGTCCGCGAGGCCGCGCGCGGCATCTTCGGACTCCTCGAGAAGGAGCTGCCCGGCAGCACGTTCTTCGTCTCGCAGCTTGACCACGGCGCCGATCGCTGGCGCGTCGTCGCCGCCCGCGACCACACCGGCCGCCTGGAGCCGGGCTTCAACGCGGCCCTCGACGAGTCGCTCTGCCATCCCATGGTCACCGGCCGCGGCCCGCGGCTGTGCAACGACGTCCAGCTCGACCCGGTCTACGCCGGGCTCCGCGTCGCGCACGAGCTCGACATCGCCAGCTACGCCGGCGTCCCGCTCGAGAGCGACGTCCGCGGGCGCCTCGGCACGCTCGTCGCGATCTCCGCGGAGCCCGACGCGTTCACCGAGCGCGACCTCGACACGCTGGATGCGATGGCGGGGCTCGTCCTGCGCGCGCTGGACACCGAGCTCGACGAGCACCGCGGCGTGTCCGCCAGCCAGCACCTGCGCGACGTCGCCTGCTGCGACGAGCTGACCGGGGCGTTGAACCACCCGAGCTTCGCCCGCGCCGTCGAGGAGGCGAGCGGCCGGCTCGTGCCGTCCACCAGCTTCCTGCTCGAGGGCTTCCTGGAGGACCTCGACGAGTTCACCGCGCGCTCCGGCCGCGCCGTCCGCGACGTCGTGGCCAAGACGATGGCGTCGACGCTGCGCGACGTCTGCGAGCCGGTCGACATCATCGGCCGCACGGGCGACGCGCGCGTGACCGCCCTGCTGCTCGGGCGCGACACGGCGCAGCTGGCCGGCTTCACGTGCGCCACGTTCGAGGCGCGCCTGCGCTCGGCCATGGCCAAGCGCGGGCTGGAGGCCCGGATGGTCGCCCGCGTCAGGCCGTGGAGCGACGCGGCGGCGCGAGACGCGGTCACGGCCGCCGCGCCGGCCGACCCGACGCTCGTCGCCGCCTGACGGCGGCCGGGCCTCCCACGCTTCATCTCACAAAGGACTTCACCATGTCACGCGCTCTCATGAGGACCCTCTCGGCCGCGCTGGCGGTGACCGCCATCGCCGGCGCCGCCGGATGCGGCGCCTCCGCCGGCGACCATGCCGAGCCGGCCAACCGGCCCGGCCGGCTCCTCGCGGGCACGGCCAGCGCCAACACCGGCGACCACGGCACCCGCGGCGGCGCGGCGACGATGCTCGCCCGCGGCGACGTGGACTTCATCGATCCGGGCCGGACCTACTACTCGTTCGCGATCGGGATCATGCAGGCGCTGCACCGGACGCTCTACTCCTACGGGCCGGCGGGCACCGGCGAGCCCATCCCCGACCTCGCCGAACGCCGGGCCGTCGTCTCCTCCGGCGGTCGCACGGTCACGGTCAGGATCCGCCCGGGCGTGAGGTTCTCGCCGCCGGTCGACCGCGAGGCCACCTCCGCGGACGTCAAGTACGCCATCGAGCGCGGCTTCACCGCCGCGGTCGGCAACGGCTATGCGCCGGCGTACTTCGGCGACATCGTCGGGGCGCCGAGGAAGCCCGGCGCCTACCGGGAGATCCCTGGCATCGAGACGCCCGACGCCCGCACGGTCGTCTTCCGGCTCGCCCGCGGCACCGGCCGCGCGCTGGCCGACGCGCTCGTGATGCCCCTCTCGGCGCCGGTACCGAAGGAGTACGCGCGCCCGTTCGACGCCAGGCCCGAGTCCGCGTACGGCGAGCACCAGGTGTTCACCGGCCCGTACATGATCGCCAACGACGCGAGCGGCCGGGTCGTGGGCTACAAGCCGGGCGAGTCCATCCACATCGTGCGCAATCCGAGCTACCGCAAGGCCGGCGACTTCCGCCCGGCGTACGTCGACGAGTGGACGATCCGGCAGGGCAACGAGGACTCCGCGCTGACCGCGCGGCGCGTGCTCGCCGGCGAGTCGCTCGTGTCGGGTGACGGCGGCGTCCCGCCGACGGTGCTCAAGCAGGCCCTGCGGCGCAACCGGTCGCAGATCTCGATGAAGCCGAGCGGCGGCTGGCGCGGCATCTCGCTCAACACGCAGAGCAGGCCGTTTCACGACATCGACGTCCGCAAGGCGGTCCTCGCGGGCTTCGACCGCGAGGCGCTGCGCCTGGCGCGTGGCGGCGAGGCGGTCGGACCGATCGCGCAGCACTGGATCCCGCCGGGCATCCAGGGCTACGAGCAGGCCGGCGGCCTCCATGCCCCGGGCGACCCGGACTTCATGCGCAACCCGAAGGGCGACAAGGCCCTCATGGCCAGCTACTTCCGCGCGGCCGGCATGGCCTCCGGGAGGTACGAGGGGGACGGGACGGTCCTCATGGTGTCCGACAGCGCCGAGCCCGAGCGCACCGTCGCGCAGATCGCCGAGCAGCAGCTGCGTGACATGGGCTTCAAGACGCGTCTGCGGCTCCTCGAGCGCAGCACGATGCTCACGAGGTTCTGCGGCGTCCCGGGCTCCGGCGTGGACGTGTGCACCGGCATGGGCTGGCTGAAGGACTTCCCCGACGCCCAGACGATGCTCGACCCGACGTTCAACGGCGACAACATCCTGCCGGCGAACAACTCCAACTGGCCGCAGCTCGACGTCGCGTCGCTCAACGCGGAGATCGGGCGGGCCAAGCTCGTCACCGACCCCGCGAAGCGCGCCGCCGCGTGGGCCGGCGTGGACAGAGCCATCGTGGCGCACGCCCCGGCCGTCCCGTACGTCTTCGACTACGAGCCGATCGTCGCGTCGAAGAACGTGAGCCTCGCCCAGAACGCGTACAGCACGCTGGTCGACCTGAGCTTCACGTCGCTGAAGTAGGCCGACGGACCGGCGGCCCGCGCCGGCC
>JAXDHC010000659.1:0-3284 GCA_034664705.1 Solirubrobacteraceae bacterium | reverse complement strand
GCCGGCGGCCTGGCCGGCGGGCGTCGTGTGGAGCGCTTCGTCCCGGCCGGCGATCTCGACGGCGACGGCGGGGCGACGAGCGTATCGACCAGCCGCTCGCCGGCCCATCGGAGTCGGCGCCCGCACGGCGGTGCCGCTCCCCGGCGGGCTGGGCCGGCGCGGACCGCCGAGGGGCCGATCCGCGCCCGTGGTAGGAATCGGCGACCCGGCTCGCGCGCGCAGCCGCTCGGGCCACCCATCGGAGGAGGACAGCACGTTGGCCGAGAACGAGTACTACACCGAGGACGTCCAGGGCCCGCACGAGTACTTCGACCTCGGGGGCTTCGCCCTGACGACGGGCTACACGCTCCCCGAGGCGCGCCTGGCGTACAAGACGCACGGGACGCTCAACGAGGCGAAGGACAACGCGATCCTCCTGCCGCACATGTACACCGGGACGTCGGCGTTCATGGACGCCTTCGTGGAGGAGGGCCGCCCGCTGGATCCGTCGAAGTACTTCGTGATCCAGCCGGCGCAGCTGGGCAGCGGCATGGGCACGTCGCCGAGCAACACGCCGCCGCCCTACAACCAGGCCGCGTTTCCGCCGGTCAACATCGCCGACGACGTCCGCGCGCAGCACCGGCTCGTGACCGAGCACTTCGGCATCGAGCAGCTCGCGCTCGTCAGCGGGTGGTCGATGGGCGGCCAGCAGACCTACGAGTGGGCCGTCCGCTACCCGGACACGGTCAGGCGCGCGGTCCCGTTTGCCGCGACGGCGAGGACGCCCGACCACGACAAGGTGTTCATCGACATGCACACCGAGCTGCTGCGCAGCGACCCCGCGTTCCACGGCGGCTTCTATCCCGAGCCGCACGCCGTGGCGCTGGGCCTGCGCCGCCACGCGCAGGCGTTCGCGCTCATGGGCGCCACGCATGCGATGTACCGCGAGGAGGCGTGGCGCGAGCTCGGGTTCAGCTCCTTCGACGACTTCGTCAAGGGGTTCGTGCACGCGTACTTCCTGCCGATGGACCCCAACAACCTCCTGTGCCAGGCGCGCAAGTGGCGCGAGTCGAACGTCGGCTGGGAGGACGGCGGCGACCCGGCGCCGGCCCTCGGGCGGATCACGGCGCAGGCGACGATCGTCGCGTTCACCGGCGACGCGTTCTTCCCGCCCGAGGACATCGAGGCCGACGCGGCGAAGGTCCCCGGCGCTGACTTCCGCGAGATCGGCAGCGTCTGGGGGCACTTCTCGATGTTCTGCCTGCGCGAGGCGGACGCGCAGGAGATCGACGCGATCTACGCGGAGGTCCTCTCGAGCTGACGGGCCGGGCGGCGGCCGGCGGCGGTGATCATGACCGCGCCCGCGACGAGCAGCGCGGTCAGGATCGCCATGACGACGCCGTAGCCGTCGAGGACGTCGTGCGCTCCGCCGGCGGCGGCCGTCACGCCCGCCCGCCCGCCGGCGATGAGCGCCGCCTGGACGCCCATGACGGTGCCGAAGACCGCCGTCGCGACCCACTGTCCCATGACGACCGCGCGCAGCGGCAGCGCCGCGCCGAAGACCAGCCCGAAGAGCACGAACGAGAGCGCCATCTGCCAGTAGGCGTCGCCCGAGACCATGAGCGCCGTCGAGGCCGCGAGGACGGTGAGGACGATCGCGAACACGTCCGTCGCCCGCAGGCGCTCCGCGAGGACGGGGAGCAGGAAGCGCCCGGGCAGTGTGACGAGGCCGGAGATGCCCGCCCAGAGCGTGACCGTCTCGAGGCCGAACCCGATCTCCTCGAAGCGCGCGATGCGGTGCACGACCGTGGCGTCGATCGACCCGTAGGCGACGATCGCGCCGATCGTGAAGAGCGCGAGGTGCCGGGCGCGGAGCCCGGCGAGCCGCTCGGCCCACGCCGCCGCGCGCGTGTCGGGGGGCCGGCCGGGCGCCGCGCGGACGTGGGCGCGCGCCGGCCGCGCCCGGACGAGCAGCGCGGCCACCGGCGCGCAGGCCACGAGCGCCACCGCGAGCACGCGCGTCGCGTCGCGCCAGCCGAGCGCGTCGACGAGCGCGCCGGTCCCCGTGGTGAAGACCGGCCCGGAGAACCCCGCGGTGAGCGTGAGCGCGGCGATCGCCCGCGCGCGGTCCGCGGCCGGGAACGCCTGCTGGATGGCGATGTAGGCGGGCTCGTAGAACGTCATCGCGGTGGCGGGGCCGAGCACGAGCCACCACACGGCGAGCACCTGCCAGCCGTGCGTCGCGGACGCGAAGGCGAGCAGTCCGCCCGCGGCGAGCAGCGCCCCGAGCGCCATGACGATGCGCACGCCGGCGCGGTCGCCCGCGCGGCCGACGGGCACGGCGGCGAGCCCACCGGCGACGACGGCGCCGCCGTAGGCCGCCGAGAGCAGGCCGCGGGAGAACTCGCCGCCGGCCGCGCCCTCGGTGATGAGCACGGCGAACCCGTAGTACAGCGCGCCGTAGGAGACGCTGACGACGAGGCACAGCGCCGCGATCAGCGGCGCCCGCGCGCGCAACGGGCCGTGCTCTCCCACGACGGGGGACGCTACCGGCGCACGGGTGTGGCGAGCCGCCACCAAGGTGACCTTCGCGCGGGCGTCCCCGTGCCGCATCGTGGGGATCGTCAGCGATCCACCCAGGAGAGACCCGTGCTCAACCATCGCAACGCCATCGCCACCCTGACGTGCCTCGCCGCCCTCGGCGGCTCGGGCGTCGCGCTCGCCGCCGACGGCCCCACGCAGGTCACCGTCCAGGACGCCCCGACCCTCAAGGCCGGTCAGACGGCGCCGTTCGACGCCGCCGGCGTCCGCGTCATCCGCCGCGGCAAGCCGATTCCCAGCGGCTACGTGCTGGTCGGCCAGCAGGTCGAGATCCAGCGCGGCACGCGCAACGCGGGCGCCGCCCTGTTCTTCAGGTGCCCCGACGCGAAGCGGCTGAAGACCTTCGGCGTCATCGGCGACGCCGGCTTCAACGCGCCGCGGAACTACGTCGACCACCGCCAGACGCAGATCCTGAGCTTCGGCCCGCCCGCGAAGCCGCACTCGACGGGCACGGTCTACGCCGTCTGCCGCTGACGCGACCCATCGCGCGGCGCCCGGCACGGGCGCCGCGCGAATCCGCGCGGCGCCCGCGGTCCTGACGCCGACCGCCGCCATCCGCGGGCCCGCCCCGGTTGCGTAGGGTCGGCGGCGCTGTGAACGCCGAGCGCTGGCACCTCCGGGCGGTTCCGCTACCCGACGGCGACGAGCCCGTCGACTGGTGGATCGCCGACGGCCGGCTCTCCGCCCGCCCCGTCGACGGCGCG
>JAXDHC010000658.1:0-3557 GCA_034664705.1 Solirubrobacteraceae bacterium | reverse complement strand
GCTCGGCCGGCTCGACGAGGTCGACGCCGAGGCGGTCCGCGATCGGCAGCGCGACCGGCGTCCGCGCCAGCGCGCACACCCGCGCGTGCTCGGCGCGCAGGCCGTCGCGGTGGGCCTCGATGCGGCCCCAGACCGTGATCACGCCCTCGACGGACTCGAACTCGCCGTAGTAGGCCTGCACGCCGGGGCGGTGGTAGGCGTAGATGCCGCACTGGCAGTCGCGGTGCGGCGGCGCGTGCGGCGCGGCGAGCCAGCCGCGCCCGAAGAGCAGCGCACGGTTCGCCGGGTAGCAGGCGGCGTGCATGACCGGCCCGTCCCACCGGCACGGGATGTACGGCGACAGGAGCTCCCCGTCCACGACGCGCCAGGCGCGGAACCCGACGACCGCCTCGACGAGGTCGGGCGCGCCGGTCACGCCTTGGCGGGCTCCTTCCGCGGCGCCGGGGCCGGCGCGGGCGCGGGTCGCGGCTCGGTCGCGGGCGCCCTGAGCGGCTCGACGACGATCGTCTTCGACGGCCCTCGCAAGCTCATGGCCCAACGGTACCGCGACGCGTCCCCAGGCCGACGCCGTCGCCGACCGGCAGCAGCGAGAACAGCCAGTCGGGCGACCGCATGAGGTCGCGCGCCGCCCGTCGCGCGGCCGCCAGCGAAGCGTCGTCCCACGCGGTGTCCAGCCCCGCGGGCAGCGCCGCCTCGCCACTCATGAGCAGGTTGTCGACGACGAGCAGGCAGCGGGGCGCGAGCCGGCCTTCGAGCAGGCCGAGGTAGTCGTCCACCTCGGTCTTCGTCGCGTCGAGGAAGACCAGGTCGAACGGGCCGGTCAGCGCGGCGATCGACCGAAGCGCGTCGCCCTCGACGACGTCGACCTGGCCGATCACGCCCGCGCGCTGCCAGAACCCGCGCGCGCGGGCGATCCGCGCCGGATCGCGCTCCAGCGTGACGATCCGCCCGCCGGGGCCGAGCTCGCGCGCCATGTGGAGCGTCGAGCACCCGATCGCCGTGCCGACCTCGAGAACGAGCCGCGGCTGCAGCGCGGCGACGAGCGTCGCCAGCAGCCGCCCGGTCTCCCACTCCACGATCGGGATGCGCTCCAGACGCGCGAGCGCCTCCATCTCGGCGAGGACCTCGTCGCGCTCCGGGCGCAGGCCCTCGAGGTAGTCCTGGACCCGGTGGTGGCGGATCATGGGGCGTGAGCGTACGGCGGGCCGCGCGTCGAGCGCTTCCCTTGCGTAGGGTTCGCCCCCGCCGTCGACGAAGACGAGAGGGGCGAGCCCATGGCGAGCGCCGAGCACCAGGACACTCCGCCCGAGACGGCCGGCACGGACGACGCGGCGGGGCACGAGATCGCAGTCGAGAACCCGGCGACCGGCCGCGTCATCGGGCACGTGCCCGACCTCGGGGGCGCCGCCGTGGCCGAGCTCGCCCGGCGCGGGCGGGCGGCGCAGCCCGCGTGGGAGGCGCTCGGCTTCGACGGCCGCGGACGCATCCTGCTGCGCGCGCAGCGCTGGCTGCTCGACAACGCCGACCGCGTCATCGAGACGATCGTCGCGGAGACCGGCAAGGCGTGGGAGGACGCGCAGATCGCCGAGCTGGCGTACGGCGCCGGCGCGTTCGGGTTCTGGGCGCGGCAGGCGCCGCGCTACCTCGCGGACGAGCGCGTGCGCTCGGCGTCGGTCTTCGTGAAGGGCAAGCGCCTGGTCCTGCGCTATCGGCCGATCGGCCTCGTCGGCGTCATCGGGCCCTGGAACTACCCGCTGACGAACTCCTTCGGCGACTGCATACCCGCGCTCGCGGCGGGCAACAGCGTCATCCTCAAGCCGAGCGAGATCACGCCGCTCACGAGCCTGCTGCTGCGCGACGGCCTGCGGGCGTGCGGCGTGCCCGACGACGTCCTGCA
The DNA here is from genome assembly GCA_034664705.1 of Solirubrobacteraceae bacterium. Classification (GTDB taxonomy): domain Bacteria; phylum Actinomycetota; class Thermoleophilia; order Solirubrobacterales; family Solirubrobacteraceae; genus JAOPZW01. Next base: position 1,660 of record JAXDHC010000658.1, on the reverse strand, counting down.
GGTGGCGACCGGCCGCGCGGAGACCGGCGAGGCGCTGATCGACGCGGCCGACATGATCATGTTCACGGGGTCGACCGAGACCGGCAAGAAGGTGATGGGGCGGGCCGCGCGGACGCTCACGCCGGTGTCGCTCGAGCTCGGCGGCAAGGACCCGATGATCGTGCTCGCAGACGCCGACCTCGAGCGGGCCGCCAACCACGCCCTCTACTACTCGATGCTCAACACCGGCCAGACGTGCGTGTCGATCGAGCGCGTGTACGTCGAGGCGCCCGCCTACGACGCGTTCCTCGCGAAGGTCACCGACAAGGCGCGCGCGCTCCGCCACGGCGTCCCGGCCGGGCCGGGCTCCGTCGACGTGGGGGCCATGACGCACGCGCCCCAGGTCGACGTCGTCGAGCGTCACGTCGAGGACGCCCGGGCCAAGGGCGCGCGGGTCCTCGTCGGCGGCGCGCGAGGTGGCGCCGCCGGCGGCGGGCTGTGGTATCAGCCGACCGTGCTCGCCGACGTCGATCACGGCATGACGATCATGCGCGAGGAGACGTTCGGCCCGACCCTCCCGATCATGCGCGTCGCGGACGCCGAGGAGGCGATCCGCCTCGCCAACGACTCGCCGTACGGGCTGGGCGCCTCGGTCTTCTCCGGCGACACCGCGCGCGGCGAGGCGATCGCGCGGCGCATCGAGGCGGGCGCGGTGTGCGTCAACGACGCGCTCATCAACTACCAGGCGCTCGAGCTCCCGATGGGCGGCGCGAAGGCGTCCGGGCTCGGCCACCGCCACGGGGCGGGCGGCATCCGCAAGTTCACCCAGCACCAGGCGCTGCTCGTCTCGCGCGTGCACCCGCGCCGCGAGCCGCACATGTACCCGTACCGCCGGGTGACGAGCCGGCTGTTCGCGCGTCTGCTGCGCCTGCTCTACGGGCGCGGGCGCCGGGGCTAGCGCGGCGGCGATGGACGTCGTCCTCGCGCCGCTCCAGCTGCTCCCGGCGACGATCGCCGGGATCCTCTACGCGCTGCGCGTGCACGCCCTGCGCGGCACGCCGCGCGCCGTGCCCGCCGCGCGCCAGGCCGCGTTCTACGGCGGCCTCGTCCTCGTCGTCGCCACGCTGACGCTGACGGGCGGCCTGAGCGGCGACCTGTTCGCCGCGCACATGGCCGAGCACCTCCTCATCGCCGACCTCGGAGCGCTGCTGCTGGTGCTCGGCCTCACCGGGCCGGTGCTCGCGCCGGTGCTGCGCGCGCCGGGGCTCGGCCGCCTCCGGGTGCTTGCCCATCCGGTGGTCGCCTTCCCGCTGTGGGCCCTGGACCTCTACCTCTGGCACGTGCCCGCGCTCCACGAGGCGGCGGTGCGCGACGAGGCCGTCCACGCGCTGCAGCACATGGCCTTCGTCCTCTTCGGCGCGAACATGTGGATGGCGCTCCTCGGCCCGCTGCCGCGGCCGCCGTGGTTCGGCAACCTCGCCCGGCTCGTCTACATCGTCGCCGTGCGCCTGACGGGCGCCGTGCTCGGCAACGTCTTCGTGTTCGGCGGCACCGTCTTCTACGACGTCTACGCGCCCGGAGAGCGCGCACACGGCATCTCGCCGGCCGGCGACCAGAACGCCGCCGGCGCGATCATGATGGTCGAGAGCTCGCTGCTCACGCTCGGCCTGTTCGCGTGGCT
>JAXDHC010000657.1:0-2784 GCA_034664705.1 Solirubrobacteraceae bacterium | reverse complement strand
CGGGACCTTGTAGATGTTGTCGACGTCCTTGGCCGAGATGACCGCCTCGGTGCCGAGGGAGGCGAACAGCGCGATCTTGCGGCGGATGTCCAGGCTGAGCTCGCTCTCGCTGCGGCAGAGGAGCATGTCCGGCGCGATGCCGATGCGGCGCAGCTCGTTGACGGAGTGCTGCGTCGGCTTCGTCTTCAGCTCGCCGGCGTGGCCGATGTACGGCACGAGGGTGAGGTGGATGTACATGCACTTCCGCCGCCCCACGTCGACGGGGAACTGGCGGATCGCCTCGAGGAACGGCAGCGACTCGATGTCGCCCACCGTGCCGCCGATCTCGGTGATGACGACGTCCACGTCGCCGGACTCCGCGATGAGCCGGATGCGCTGCTTGATCTCGTCCGTGATGTGCGGGACGACCTGGACGGTGCCGCCGAGGTAGTCCCCGCGGCGCTCGCGGCGGATGACGCTGTTGTAGATCCCGCCGGCGGTGACGTTCGAGGCGCGCGTGGTGTTCGTGTTCGTGAAGCGCTCGTAGTGGCCGAGGTCCAGGTCGGTCTCGGCGCCGTCCTCGGTGACGAACACCTCGCCGTGCTGGTACGGCGACATCGTGCCGGGATCCACGTTGATGTACGGGTCGAACTTCTGCAGCCCGACCTTCAGGCCCCTGGCGACGAGGAGTCGGCCGATCGACGCGGCGGCGATGCCCTTGCCGAGCGACGAGACGACGCCGCCGGTGATGAAGACGAAGCGAGGATCAGGCACGATTGGCTCTCCCGAATGAGGATAGGCCACGCGGGAACGCGGGGATTCCGAGGCGATGCACGGCGGCAAGGTATCGAGCCGCGCGGACGGTGAGACGTCCGGCGCCGGGGCGCGTAACGTGTCCGACATCCGAGTGGACAGGAGTGACATGGAGAAGACCGAGAAGGTCGTCAAGAGCGAGCAGGAGTGGCGCGCGGAGCTCGACGCCGATCAGTTCGCCGTCCTGCGCAACGCCGCCACCGAGCCGCCCTTCGCGGGCCGCTACGTCCAGGAGAAGGGCGACGGCGTCTACCGCTGCGCCGGCTGCGGCAACGAGCTGTTCAGCTCCGAGACGAAGTTCGAGTCCGGCACCGGCTGGCCCAGCTTCACCGACCCGGTGTTCGGCGACGCCGTCGAGACCCGCGAGGACCGGTCGCACGGCATGCTCCGCACCGAGGTCGTGTGCGCGCGCTGCGACGGTCACCTCGGCCACCTCTTCGACGACGGTCCGGGCGCCAGCGGGCAGCGGTGGTGCATGAACTCCTGCGCGATGGAGTTCCACCCCACCGGCGACGCGTCGTAGGGACCGGCCCGAGCGGCCTACGCCGCGCGCAGCAGCTCGCGGGCGTGGCGGCGCGCCGCGACGTCGTCGGGGTCGGCGCCCAGCATGCGCACGAGCTCGGCGACGACGGCGCGGCCCTCGAGGTGCGACACCGTCGTGCGGGCGGGGTCGGCCTGCGGGTCCTTGGCGATCGAGAAGTGGCGCGCGGCCAGCGACGCGATCGTCGGGAGGTGGGTGATGCACACGACCTGGCGGCCGTCCGCGAGCGCCCGGAGCTGCTCGCCGACCGCCCGCGCCGTGTGACCGCCGATCCCGGCGTCGACCTCGTCGAAGACCAGCGCCGCGGCGCCTCCGGCGTTCGCGGCGCCCATGAGCGCGAGCATCACGCGCGACAGCTCGCCGCCCGAGGCGATCTCGCGCAGCGGCCCGGCGGGCACGCCGGCGTTCGGCGCGATCAGGAACTCGGCGGCGTCCGCCCCCGAGGGCCCGGGATCGCGAGGCCCCAGGGCGATCTCGAACGTCGCGCCGGCCATCGCCAGCTCGGAGAGGCGCTCGCGCACCGCCGCCGACAGGCGCGGCGCCGCCTCCGCGCGCGCGGCGCGCAGCTCGCCCCCCCGCGCCTGCAGGTCGGCGCGCGCCGCCTCGAGCTCCGCCGTGGCGTGCTCCATCGCGACCTCGGCCCCGGCGAGCTCGTCGCGCCGGGCCCGGCAGGCCTCGGCGTGCGCGAGCACCGCCGCGATCGTGCCGCCGTGCTTGCGCTTCAACCGCTCGAGCACCGCGAGGCGCTCCTCGGCGACGTCCAGCGCGCCGGGCTCGGCCTCCAGGCCCTCGGCGTAGCGGCGCAGCTCCCCGGCGAGGTCGTCGGCCTCGTAGGCGAGCGCCCGCCAGCGCTCGGTGAGCCGGTCGAGCTCGCCGTCGACCCCCTCGACGGCGTCGAGCGCCGAGCCGCCGGCGGCGAGCAGCTCGGTCACCCCGGCGCCGTCGCCCTCCGGCGCCGCGGCCTCCGCCGCGCCGAGCGCCGCACCGCGGAGCGCCTCGAGATGGCGCAGGCGCTCGCGCGCTCCGAGGAGCTCGGCCTCCTCGGCCTCGTCGGGCGCGGCCGCGTCGATCTCGCCGAGCTCGTACTCGAGGAGGTCCAGCTCGCGGTCGCGCGCGCCGGCGCGCTCTCGCAGCTCGTCGAGGCGCCGCTCGAGCGCCCGGACCGCCGCGAACGCCGCGCCGAACGCCGCGCGGCGGGCCAGGTGCTCGGCGCCGCAGAAGCCGTCGAGGATCTCCAGTTGCGAGGAGGCGAGCATGAGCTTGCGGTGCTCGTGCTGGCCGTAGAAGGCGATCAGCTCGCCGCCGACGTCGCGCAGGTCCCCGACGCTCGCCGACCGCCCGGCCAGGTACGCCCGCGTGCGACCCTCGGCGCTCACGCGGCGCGCGAGGACGAGCTCTTCGGCGTCCGGCGGCAGCCGGTCCCCCAGCTGCTCGCGCAGCGAGTCGGTCAG
>JAXDHC010000656.1:0-6305 GCA_034664705.1 Solirubrobacteraceae bacterium | reverse complement strand
CGCAGCGACGTCCGCGCGGTACGGTCGAGGCAAGGCGCGCCGAGCTCGTCAGTCGGGATGTCCAGTCGCGCTCTGCGAAGGAGGGGCACGATGAAGGCCAGGATCACCGTCGCGGTCATTGCCGCGGTTGCAGTCACCGGGTACGGCTCCGCGACCGCGACCGAGCGGCCCGAACGAGCCTCGGTACAGCCGTCGGCCGGTCCGTCAAGGGCTCCGGACGCCAGGCGGAAGCGGGTGCCCAACGAGGTCGGCAAGAACCACCAGGCTGCGCAGGACCATCTGCAGGCCCAGGGGTTCTTCAACCTTCGTGAGCGCGATTGCACGGGTCGTCGCCGGCTCCTGCTCTTTGATCGCAACTGGAAGGTTGTGCGGCAGAGCCCGCGCGCGGGCTCGCGCGTCAGCACGGATCGCATCATCACGCTCTGCTCGGTGAAGTACTCCGACTGACCGTCCCAGGCGCTGCGTTGCCGGAGGAGAAGCGCGCTCCGGTCGTGCCTCGCGGTTGATCGGCCGTTCTCGATCGGTCGAGGTTCGTCGTCTTACAGAACCTAAGCTGGCGCGCCGGCGCTGTCGGTGGGACTGAAGAACCGTTCCCCATCACGTGCCGCGCTACGGCTCCTGTCCCCACGAGGTCTGTGTCCATGACGCTCATCGAGAGCCGCCGGCCACCGCGCCGGACTATCCGCCCACCCCTGCGCCGCCCCGCCGCGGCAAGCTGTTCAGCTGGGTCTCACGGGTCGGTCACGCTCACCTTCGCCGAGAACGCGCCGCCGAAGCCGAAGCAGTGGGTGACGATCAAGACGCTGTCGGGTGCCTCGTCGACGAAGAGCGACGAGTTCACGATCCCCGAGGGCGCAACCGCCCGGCTCGTCTACGACATGCCGCAGGACGGAAACAACGCGATCACGCTGTACCAGGCTCCGGATGAGTACGTGGACCTGCTGCTCAACGAGATCGGTCCGCAGTCCGGCAGCACACGGGTCTACCAGTCGGGGACGTACTACCTGGACGTGATGGGCGCCTACACGATCAACGTGCAGGTGTTCAAGCGCCCGACCGCGTAAAGCGCGCGTCCCGGCCGGTCGCGGTCGCGTCCCTGGGACGCGGCCGCCTCCGCCGCCGGGGCGGCCGGCGCGTTCAGCCGTCCCCGACGGGCCACGCCTCGTGCGCGACCGCCCAGCGGGCGCTCGGCGTCAGGGGCTGGACCTCCTCCGGACTGCGGGCCCAGCGCCAGTCGTCGTGCTCGTGGCTGAGCTCCGGTCGGCAGTCGGCGGCGGCGCAGGCGGCGGCGAAGAACGCGGTCCTGCGCGCGCGGCCGCCGGCGCCGCGGGCCCACGAGGCCCATTCGGCGAGGTCGTCCTCGGTGAGGTCGAGCCCGGCCTCCTCGCGGAGCTCGCGGGCGGCCGCCTGCGCGGGCGTCTCGCCGGGGTCGATCCCGCCGCCGGGCAGCTCCCAGAGGCCGGGGTGGATGTCGTCGTCGGCGGCGCGCCTGAGCAGCAACACGCGGCCGTCGCGGTCCCCGAGGACGATGCGGACGGAGGTCGCAGGCACGGGGGCCGGTGTACCCGTTCGCCCCGTCCTGGGCGTCGGGGCATTCCGGCGCGGCTCGGGCGAGCGGCCGGGCGAGGCGAGCGGCGAAACCTGGGCGGTCGTGACGTCAGCCGGGTGCGTGGGCGCCCAGCGCGCGATGCAGCGGCGTGCGCCCGCGCCGGCCCGCGGGCTCGAGGAGCTCCATCCCGCGCAGGCAGTAGACGGCGCGCTGGGCGAGAACGATGCCGCAGCCGAGCGCGTGGGCGAGCTCGCGCGTGCTGAACGGCTCGGTGGGCAGCGGCGCGGGGAGGACGGCGAGCGCGTCCAGCGGCGTGCGCAGCTCGACGCGGTCGAGCACCTCGGTGAGGCGGCGCTCGCCGGGGTCGCGGGTGCGCCGTCGGCGGGTGTCCTGGGGGGCGGGCGCGCGGACGTGGTCCTCACGGCAGAGGAGGACCTCGACGGTCAGATGCGGGTGGCCGAGCAGCGACGGGAACGTGACGAGCCGGTCGAAGATCGCGATCGCCCCGAGGCGCCGGGGCGAGCGCCGCGTGGCGGTGATCTGGCCGTCGCCGTCCACGCGGACGATGCGCCGCTCGGCCGCCACGGGGTGGACGATGCGCATCGCGTGGTCGTCGAGCAGCGCGTCGAGCTTGGGGCCGAGCGGGGCGAACGCGCCGGTCTGGATCTCGACGAGCTCGCCGTCCGCCCGGACGAGGTCGATCACGAAGCGCCCGACGGGCACCTCCGCGCGGTCGCCCGGACGTGCGAGCCAGTCCTTCACGGCCGCGTGGAGCGGGCCTTCTCGCAGGATGCCGATGCCGGACACGCGCGCGGGAGGGTAGTGCGGGCGGCGGCGGCGACGAACTCCGCAACGTGCGGGGTCGACGTCCGCCGCGGTGTTGACCGGGCACGCGCGGGCGGCGTACGTTCACCTCAGACGCGGAACCGAGCCGCAGAGAGCGAGGCCGAGGGTTGTGAGGCCCGCCGCTCTGACGCCGACAGCGCACCTCCGGGTAGCGAGCCGGCCGAGAGCACCCGAGCGGCGCGGGTCCGCGTCGCTTTTCTCGTCAGACCGTCGCGCCGCGCCGCCGGGAGGCCGCGAGCGCCGACCGACGCCCGACCGCCCACACGGCGCCGAGCGCGGCGATCGCCGCGGCCGCCAGCGCGGCGGTGCGGTACGACCCGTCCTCGACGATCGCCCCGCCGACGGCGTTGCCCGCCGCGGTGCCGGCGACGAGCCCCATCACCATCACGGCGAAGGCCTCGGTGACGGTGCCCTCGGGGGCCACCGTGTCGAGCAGGGCCGAGCAGACGACGGTCGTCGGGCCGAGCAGGAGCCCGATGACGAGCAGCACGACCGCGAGCGACCACGGCGCGGCGGCGGCGGCGAGCAGCGCGCACCCGGCGGCGAGCCCGAGCACGAGCACCGCGAGGCGCGTGCCCGGCGGCCCCGGCCACGCTCGGGCCCCGTACACGACGCCGCCGGCGAGGCTTCCGGCCGACAGCGCGGCGAGAAGGAAGCCGCCGGCCTCCGCGGAGCCGTGCTGCGCGGCGAACGCCGGCAGCGCGACCTGCACGACCCCGATCGCCGTGCCGACGAGCAGGAGCACCGCGAAGAGGGCGCGCATCCCGGCCGCCGCGAGCGGGCCCGCCCAGCCCACGGACGGCGCGCCGGCCCGCCACCCGCGCGAGGCGCGCGTGGCGGCGAAGGCGAAGGCGCCGCCGCTGCCCAGCGCGGCCGCGACGAGCACGGCGGCCGCCGGGGAGGCGACCGTCGCGATCCCGGCCACGAGCACGGGCGCGGTCACCACCGAGACCTCGAACACGATCGAGACGAGGGCGTAGGCGGTCTGGCGGCGCTCCTCGTCGTCCACGAGCGCGCTCCAGAGCGAGCGCATCGCCGACGGCACCTGGGGCAGGCAGGCACCGGCGCCCGCCGCACAGGCCGCGAGCGCCTCCAGCGGCGCGCCGCGGGTGGCGGCGATGACGAGGACGACGAGCGCGAGCAGGTGGCCGGTCCCGGCGACGCGAAGCACGCGCGGCTGGCCGAGGCGGTCCATCAGGCGGCCCTGGGCGACCGCCCCGAGGGCGTTGGCGAGGCCGAAGACGCCGACGACGCGCCCGGCGTCCGCGAACGAGCCCGTCGCGTCGCGGACGAGCAGGAGGATCGCGAGGCCGAACATCCCGATCGGCATCGATCCGGCGACCGACGCGATCAGGGGCGCGCGGGCGCCCGGGAGCGTCAGCAGCGCGCGGTATCGCCGCGCACCCGCCCGCACGTGCACGAGGAGCGCCATCGGCGCGGCACGCTACGCCGTCCGCTGGCGCCGCGGCCCTGCCGCCGCGGGCGGCAGGCGCTCAGGCGTGCCCTCGCGGCCGTACCGACCGCATCAGCTCCTCGAAGCTGAAGTCGGCCCGCTCGCCGAACGCCCGCTGCATGCGCAGGTCGAACGCCTCGTACTGGCGCAGCGCCCGGCCCCGGCGCCCTTCGCGCAGCGACAGGGCGATCAGCTGACGCTGCGGGGCGCTGTCGAACGGCTCGAGCTCGGTGAGGCGCTCGACGTAGCTGGTGGCGGCGGCCACGTCGTCGCGGGCCTCGGCGAGGTCGACGAGCGCCTGGAGCACCCGCTCGACGAGCCCGCTCAGGCGCTCGCGCTCCGTGTGCGCCCAGGCGGCGTACAGGTCGTCGCCCACGAAGTCGCCGCGGTACAGGGCCAGCGCGCGCTCGAGCGCCGGCTCCGCCGCCTCGTCACCGGCCGCGTAGGCGCTCAACGCGCGCCCCGCGACATCGTCGAACTCGTCGGCGTCGACGGTCACCCGGGCGCGGTCCAGCGCGTACCCACCGCGACTCGACACGATGCACGACGCCGTCCTCGACGAGGACGACCGGTCGCGGCGGTCGGGTTCGAGGCGCTCGCGCAGGACGTGCACGAGATGGCGCACCGTGTTGACCGTCGCGAACTCCGCCGTGGGCCAGAGGGCCTCCGCGATGTCCTCGATCGAGACGACCCGGCGACGCTCGGCGACGAGGTACTTCAGGAGCTGGCCCGGCCGCTGGTCGAGCCAGCCGCCGCGCATCACCCCGTCGGGCCGCTCGACCTGCATGCGCCCGAGCGCCCGGATGTGGATGGCCGGAGCCCTCGCCGCGGCCCCCGGGAAGCGCGGCGCCGGCCGGTCGGCGGCACGTAGCTCCACGACGGCCAGCTCGCGGCGGCCGTGCAGCGGCGCTCCGCTCAGCCACACCGTGCCGGCCACGCCCGGCAGCTCGAGCCGGAGGCCCTGGACGCCCTCCTCGGAGGCGAGGACCCGGTCGATGACGCATCCGCCGAGGACGGCGTTGGCCGGCAGCCGACATCCGAAGACCGCGCAGCAGGTCGGCTCCGGCACGCCCGGACGCAGCGCCACCAGCCGACGGAATGCGGCGTTCGTCGCGACGATCACGCCGGTGCGGTCGACGACCGCGACACCCTCCGACAGGCGGTCGAGGAGCGACCGCAGCTCGGGCTCCACGAGCGCCCCGAAGCGCCCCGCGGCCGCAGATGCCGCGCCGCGGTCTCCGATCTCCCGAGCGAGGTGGCGAGCCATATTGCGTTCCCCCAATCTCCTCCTGCCCGCCGGGCAGGACCCGCGCCGCCGCGTGCCGTGGGGGCGCCCCGCCGCTGGGGGACCGTCACGCGCTGCGCCTCAGCTGGACTGTGTGATCGGACTGTAACGCGACGAATGTTGTCGGCGCCTGAACATCGCGCCGAGGGGGTGTTAGGCCGTGATGTAGATCTGATGTGGGCCGCGCTCCTTCGGCGCCAGGATGCCCCGACCGGCATCCCCCAATGGCGATGTCACCTTCTCGGTAACGGCGGAGCCACCCCCGGCCTGCAAGCTGGCTCACGATCGGCGGGGGTTGTCCAGGAGCCGATCGAAGGGGGTAACCGACATGCAGTCTCTCTCGCGCTCGGTGCGGGCCGTCCGCAGACCCGAGCACGGCACTCAGCCACGGCGGATCCCTGCGCTGATCGCGGTCGCCGTCGTGGCCGACGACGACCGCCTCACCGAGCGTGTCGACTCCGCGCTCAGACGCGAGGGCGTCGCGGGCCATGTCGAGCACGCCGGCCCGACCCGCCTGCGCGACGACGGCTCGCAACGCCGTCCCGACGTCGTGGTCGTGGCCGGCGCCGACACGGACGCCTGCGTCGCCGTGGCGGCGCGCGTGCGCCGCTGGCTTCCCGGCGCCCATCTCGTGATGGTCCTCGCCGGGAGCGGCAGCTGCAACGTCCGGCGTCTTCTCGAGGCCGGCGTCGACGGCGTCGTCCTCGAGCCCGACCTGGAGGACACGCTCGGCGTCGTGGTCCGCGCCGTGTGCGGCGGCCACCTCTCGCTGCCGCGGTCGATGCGCCACGCCGTCGAGCCGCCGGTGCTGTCCGAGCTCGATCGCGAGATCCTCGCGTTCGTCGTCGCCGGCCTGAGCAACGCCGAGATCGCCGCGCGCCTCTTCCTCGCCCGGAGCACGGTCGCGAGCCGCCTCACGAGCGTCTTCCGCCGGCTGGGCGTCCAGTCGCGCGGGGAGGCCGTGTCGCTCGTCCTGGCCGGCGACCAATCGCTGCGCGACTGCGTGGCCCCCACCGCACCGCCCGGCCTCGGTGCCGCGCGCGTCGCCGCCGGCGAATAGCCATGCAGACCATCCGGCGAGATCCGACCCGTTCCCCGACGGAGCCCGAAACGGCGCGTCCCCTGCGCGTCGTGGCACCGATCGCCGCTGGGCCCCCGCCGCGGCCCCCCCG
>JAXDHC010000655.1:0-11207 GCA_034664705.1 Solirubrobacteraceae bacterium | reverse complement strand
CGGGTCGACCTCCTTGATCTGCTGCTTGATGCGGCGGGTGTACTCCGCTCCGGAGACGCTCACTTGGGAATCACCTGAATACAGGTCGGGGTTCAGGACGCTTCAGAAAGTATAGCGGCGAGGCGCGGGCGGCCTCGAACGCCTCCGCGGCCGCGAATGATGTCCATTGTGCCCGGTCCGCGCTGGTGCCGAGCACCCCGTGTGCCGATGACCTGACTGATCGTGAAGCGCCCCGCCCTCCTCACCCAGGTCCTCGCCGTCAACGCGCTGCTCATCGCGGCGACCGTGCTGGCGGCGACGGTCACGGTGCACCTCGACCCCGGCAACGTCGCCGATCACCGGCGCCTCGGGCTGCTCGTCTCCGCCGTGCTGGCGACCGTCCTGGTCAACGGCTTCGTGCTGCGGCGCCGCTTCCAGCCGCTCGAGCAGCTGATCGTCGCGATGGAGGGCGTCGACTTCACCGCCCGCCGCGACGGCGAGCCGGCGCCGCCCGGCGAGGTCCAGGAGGTCGCGCGGCTGCGCCAGGCCTTCGACCGGATGCTCGAGCGCGTCGAGATCGAGCGCGCCCGCACGGCGAGCGCCGTGCTGCAGGCCCAGGAGAGCGAGCGCGCGCGCGTCGCGCGCGACCTCCACGACGAGGCCAACCAGGCGCTCACCGGCGTCCTGCTGCGCCTGTCGGCGACCGCCCAGCACGCCCCACCGGAGCTGCGCGAGGAGCTGCGCGAGACGCAGGGCGTCGCGACGCAGGCGATGGAGGAGCTGCTGCGCCTCGCGCGCGAGCTGCGTCCCGCGGCCCTCGACGACCTCGGGCTCGCCGCGGCGCTGCGCACGCTCGTCGCCGAGTTCGGCCGCCGGGCCCACGTCGATGCCCAGATCACGCTCGCGCGCGAGGCGCTCGACGCGCTCGGCCCGGACGAGCACCTCGTGATCTACCGCGTCGTCCAGGAGGGCCTGTCCAACGTCGCCCGCCATGCGGGCGCCACGACCGTGCGGGTCTCGGCGGCGCGCGAGGCGGGGCGGCGGACGGTCGTGCGGATCGCCGACGACGGCCATGGCTTCGACCCTTCGGCCACGACCGGCCGGCTCGGCCTGATCGGCATGCGCGAGCGCGCCGTCCTCGCCGGCGGCAGCGTCGCCGTCCGGTCCACACCCGGCGCGGGAACATCGATCGAGCTGCGGCTCGGGGAGACCTCATGAGACTGCTGATCGCCGATGACCACGGCGTCGTCCGCGGCGGGCTGAAGCTGCTGCTCGACCGCCAGCCCGACATGGAGGTCATCGGCGAGGCGGCCGACGGCGAGGAGGCGGTGGCCGAGGCCCTCGCCCACCGCCCGGACCTCGCCATCCTCGACGTCGCCATGCCGCGCCTCACGGGCCTGCAGGCCACGCGCGACATCAAGGCGCTCGCGCCGGAGATCGACGTGCTGATCCTCTCGATGCACGACGACGAGCACTACCTCTTCGAGGCGCTGAAGGCGGGCGCCTCCGGCTACGTCCTCAAGCAGAAGGCCGACCAGGACCTCGTCGACGCCGTGCGCGCCGTCTCCCGCGGCGACTCGTTCCTCACCAACAGCGCCCAGCGCTCGCTCGTGCGCGAGTGGATGGCCGACCCGTCGTCCGGCCCGCGCGAGCCGCTGAGCCCGCGCGAGCAGGAGGTCCTCAAGCTCATCGCCGAGGCGCATACGAACCGCGAGATCGGCGAGATCCTCGGCCTCGCCGAGAAGACCGTCGAGTCCCACCGCGGCAGCATCCTGCGCAAGCTCGGCATGCGCGACCGCGTCGAGCTCGTGCGCTACGCGATCCGGCGCGGGCTGATCGAGCCGTAGGCCGCCCCGGGCGGCGTCCGGGCGTGCGTCGCCGCGGATCGGCAGTCCTTACCCTGGGGGCATGCCCGCGCGCCTGCGCCTCGCGCTCGTCGTCACCGCCACGCTGGCCCTCGCCGCCGCGGCCGGGATGACGCTGTTCGCGCGTCCCGGCGACGGCTCCGGCGCAGCGGACGCGACGGGCTTCGCGGGCTCCATGCGCCCGGCCATCCCCCCGCAGGACTTCCGCCTGCGCGACCAGAGCGGCCGCGAGGTGTCGCTGGCCGAATTCCGCGGCGAGGTCGTGGTGCTGACCTTCATGTACACGACGTGCCGGGACACCTGCCCGCTCACCGCGACGCAGATCCGCGGCGCGCTCGACGACCTCGGCCGCGACGTCCCCACGCTCGCGGTCTCGGTCGACCCGGCCAACGACACGCGCGAGCGCGCGCGCCGGTTCCTCTTCAAGCGCGGCCTGGCGGGCGACCGGATGCGCTTCCTCCTCGGCAGCCGCGCGCAGCTCGCGCCGGTCTGGAAGGCGTACGGCATCCAGCCGCAGGGGAAGGCGTTCGACCACAGCGCGTACGTGCTGCTCATCGACCGCAGGGGCCGGCAGCGCATCGGCTTCCCCGTGCAGGCGCTCACCCCCGAGGGGCTGGCGCACGACATCCGGCGGCTGCAGGCCGAGGCCTGAGCCGCCGCGCGGGCGCGCCGCGGGCCGGAGGCTACGCGCTCGCGTGCGGGGGCTCGCCGGCCTCGGCCTCCTCACCGTCGTCGCGGCGTCCCTGGAAGAACAGGACGACGACGAGGATGAGGACGGGCGCCAGGTACAGCGCGCCCTCGAACCAGTGGCCGGCGTGAGCGATGGGGATCGTGATCATGACTGTGCCGATGCGGATAGGAGCCAGAGACCGAGGCTTGTGAAGCCGACCATGACAGCCAGCATCCAATACTGCGAGCGGGTGGCGTCGCGGACGCGACGGTAGACCGTCAGCGCGCGGTCGTGGGCGAGCGTCAGGCCCGCCGCGTGACCGAGCACGAGCGCCGCGACCTGGACGTACCAGATGCCGGTCGCGCTGATGACGTTGTAGTCGATGGTGGCCGCGGCGGTCCCGAAGACGTCGGACCCGTCGCCGAGCGGATCGGACGCCAGCGACGCCATCGCCTGGCCCTGGTAGACGAGCAGCGAGAAGTAGTGGGCGGCGACGTAGGCGAGCGCGATCGGGATCAGCGAGTGCGCGAAGCGCCGGGCCAGGTCGCCCGGCGGGTGGTGGCCGCCGATCGAGCTCATGCCCGCGACGCCGAGGCGGTACAGCGCGCCGACGAAGCAGACCATGAGCACCAGGCCGATGGTGAACGTGACCTGCAGCGCCGTCTCCTGGGAGAGGCCGAGGTTGAGGAAGCGCTGCTGCAGCGTGGGGGCGATGCCCCCGGTGCCGGTCCACAGGTCGCCCTGTGAGAAGCCGTCGAAGCTCGTCGTGCCGATCATCACGCACAGCAGCGCGACGGTCCCCGGCACGGTGTCCAGCCCCGGCGCGCCCGCGAGCGGCGCCCGCCGGTAGAGCGTGCGCGCGCGCCAGTGCAGCGGGGCGAGGAGCGAGAACAGGCGGAAGTACACCGAGAACGCGTCGGCGTTGCGGCTCCACGTCTCGACGCCGTAGACGCTCATCCCGATGAGCTGGACGGCGGCGTACACGAGTGCGAGCGCGGCGAGGATGCTCGGGTCGTCGCGGTTGACGTACACGAGCTCGACCCAGGCGAAGGCGAGGATGCCGAACGCCGCGGGCCAGCGCCCGAGCCACGCGGGATAGGCCATCGGTTCCGGCAGCCGGCCGCCGGACACGCGACCGGCGACCCAGGAGGCGGCGCGCGCGGTCGCGCGCCACGGGTTGAAGGCGGCGAACACGTCGCCGAGCACGGCGCTCAGGAACGGGATGCCGACCCAGAAGACGACGTAGATGACCGTGGGCGCGAGGTTGGCGGTCGCGGTCTGCGTTCCGGCGAACCCCGCCCACAGGACGACGACGAAGCCGGCCACGCCGAGCAGGCCGCAGACGACCTCCAGGACCGCGGGCACGCCGAGCACGCGCTTCTCGCGCGTCTGCTCGAGCCGCGGCTTGGGCCACAGCACGGCGAGCGCGACGAAGGAGACGACGAGGACGACGGCGGCGCCCCAGGCGAACAGCCACCGCGGGATCGGCAGGTCCTGGCGTCCGACGAGGCCGTGCGCGAGCGCGGCGTCGGGCAGCGCCACGACGGCGGCGCTCGCCAGGGCCGCCGCGGCGGCCGTCAACCGGAGGCGGGATCTCACGACGGCGAGACTTCGAGCTGCGCGATCTGGGTGTGGGCGTTCTCCAGCTCGACCTCGAAGCGGCCCTCGATGGTCGCGCTGAAGCTGAACTGCGCGCTCCCGCCGGCGGTCACGTCCTTCTTGAGGTCGTAGCCGTGCACATGGATCTCGTCGGCCACATCGGACTGGACCTTGAATCGGACGCGGTCGCCCTTCTTGTACGACAGCGTCCGGATGCCGCCCTGGGGCTGGCCGTTCACGACGCGGATCGTGCGGACCGGCGGCTGGGCGGGCTGGGTCTGGGTCTCGGTCGACGTGGAGCCGGTCTCGGAGGCCGAGTCGTCGGTCGTCGTCCCCGCATCGTCCGTGCTCGTCGCCGTCGCCCCTGAGTCGCCGGGCGAGGTCGACGTGGTCGTCGTCGTGGTGCTCTGGGCGGTCGTGGTCTCCCCGGCCGGCGAGGACGTCTGGCTGCCGCTGTCGTCGCCGCCCCGGAAGATGACGAACGCGATCAGCAGGACGGCGAGGGCGCCGAGGACCATGCCGGCGCGCTGAACGCCGGACAGGCCCCGGCGCTGATCGTCGCCGCCCCCGGGCGGCGGTGCATCGGGCGTGCTCATATGGTCGTGAAGGGTACGGACCGCTCCCCCTGGCCGCCGCGGTTGGTCGGCCGCCGGACGCACCCCGCGGTGCTAGCGTCACCCGCCGCATGCGCGCCCCCATCGACACGATCGTCGCGCCACCGTTCCCCAAGGACCTGCCGTGGGTGAACGTCGCGCCGCTGCGGATGGACAAGCAGATCGGCCGCCCCGTGCTCGTCGAGTTCTTCGACTTCTGCCGGCCGCAGTCGCTGCGCACGCTGCCCTACGTCAAGGCCTGGCACGAGCGCTACGCCGCCGACGGCCTGCGCGTCGTCTCCGTGCACACGCCGGGGTTCCCCGCCTCGCGCGAGGAGCCCGCGGTCCGCGCGGCCGTCGAGCGCCTCGGCATCGAGCATCCCGTGTGCATCGACAGCGAGTTCCTCCTCTGGGGCCTGTACGACAACGAGGGCTGGCCGGCGCGCTACCTCTTCAACCAGGAGAGCCGCCTGCACGACTTCCACTTCGGCGAGGGCGCCTACGCGGAGACCGAGCTGGCGATCCAGGAGCTCCTCGGCGTCGAGCGCGAGCCGCTGCAGCCGCTGCGCCCCGAGGACGAGCCGTCGGCACGGATCGTCGTGCCGACGCCCGACCAGGCCGGCCCGTACAGCGGCCCGTACGTCGCCGGCGCGGTGTGGGCGATCCTCGACGGCCACGGCGAAGCCACCGTCGACGGGCGCACGATCGCCGTCGAGCACCCCGGCGCCCACGAGCTCGTGACCCATCCGATGAGCACCGAGGGCACGCTGGACCTGAGCATCGGCGACGGCGTCGAGTGCCTCGGCGTCTGCTTCACGCCGGGGCTGGCGCCGCCCGGCGCCTAGCGCGACAATCGAGGGCGCACCCCAGCATCCACCCGTGGAGGTGGCCGAGATGTGCTTCTCCCGTCGCCAGTGGTTCGAGGAGCTCGCACGCCGCGAGCGCCAGGAGCAGGAGCTGCGTGACCTGCTGGACCGCGAGGCCCCGCCCCCCGCGCCCGCGTTCGTGGCGGACACGGAGGACGACCCGCAGACCGCCGAGCGCGAGCCGGTCGGCGCGCCGCGCTGATCCACGCTGATCTGGGGGCTCGCCGGGCGCCTGCGAGCGCTCGGCGAGCGCCGATCTCCTGGGGCGAGCCCCGGCCGTCAGCCCATCAGCACCGTCGCGCCGACGTCGTCCAGCAGCCGGACGGGGCGCGGCTCCATCCCGTCCTCGAGCTCGACCGCGCCGCCGGGCCAGTACGGGCCGCCGTGCCGGTCGCCGACGTGGGTGCGCTCGTACACCCACGAGCCGGTGTTGACGAGCCGGCCGCCGCCCGGCAGCGCCCAGTCCGCGGGGTCGTCGCCCGGGAGCGGCCCGGCGCGGTGCGTGTGGCCGAAGATGACGTGGCGCGCGTCGATGCCGAGATGGGCGACGACGGCGGCCATCGCCCGCAGCCCCGCACGGCGCAGCTCGGGGCCGGACACGTCGGCGCGGACGGGCCCGATGCCGGCGCGGTTGACCGCGGCGACGCCGACGGCGAACGCGCCGCCGAGCAGCCGGGTGCGCACCGGCCGGTGGCGGCTCGCGGCCAGGGCCCGCCACACGCGGGTCGACACGTCCGAGTGCGCGGCGCCGCGATCGTGGGGCGCGCGGGCGGCGATCGCGTCGAGGAGCGCGTACATCGGCGCGAGCACCCGCTCGTAGTCGTCGGGCGCGGCGGCCTCGGCGGCCGGCGTGCCGAGCATCCGGGCCAGCGCCCCCGCCGCGAGGCGCTCGACCGTCGGCATCGTGAGGTGGCGGTCGAGGTAGTGGCCGTGCATCGCGTAGACCCCGTCCGCGAGCCAGACGCCGGGGTAGGCGACCCGCAGCGTCGCCGGCGAGAGCATCCGCGCGATCGCCTCGACGGCCGGCGACGCGTCGGGGCCGGCGAACGTCTCGACACCGAGCGGCGGCGGCGGCCCAGCCTGCCCGCGGGCCTCGAGCCACGGCGCGACGAGGCGGTGGTCGTGGTTGCCGGACACGAGGACGACCTCGCGGTCGCCGAGGGCGGCGCCGATCGCCTCGAGGACCGGCCGTGCCGCGTGCAGCGCCTCGCGCACCGGCCCGTGGCGCAGCTCGAGCGTGTCGCCGAGGAGGACGAGGCGATCGACGGCGCGCAGGCGGTCGAGGAGGGCGGCGCGCGCCGCCGGGCGGCGCAGCACGTCGACGCCGGTGCGCGCGCCGAGGTGCAGGTCCGAGACGACGAGGGTGCGCACGAGCCGCCGCAGGCTACTCTCCCGCGCCGTGGCCTTCCCCGGCGCACTCGACGGCATCCTCGTGGCGGACCTCTCGCGCGTGCTCGCCGGACCGCTGTGCGCCATGACGCTCGGCGACCTCGGGGCGGAGGTCATCAAGGTCGAGCGGCCCGACGGCGGCGACGACACCCGCCACTTCGGCCCGCCGTTCGTCGACGAGGGCGCCACCTACTACCTCGGGCTGAACCGCAACAAGCGCTCGGTGACGCTCGACCTCAAGGATCCCGGCGACGTCGAGCTCGCGCGGCGGCTGTGCGAGCGCGCCGACGTCGTCATCGAGTCGTTCCGGCCGGGAACGATCGAGCGCCTCGGTCTCGGCCACGCCGAGATCCAGGCGGCCAACCCCGGCGTCGTCTACTGCTCGATCAGCGCGTTCGGCGCCGGCGAGCGCGCCGCCACGCTGCCGGGCTACGACCTGCTCCTGCAGGCGATGAGCGGGCTGATGTCCGTCACCGGCGAGCCCGATGGGCGCCCGCTGAAGGTCGGCGCCGCGCTGATCGACATGATCTGCGGGCTCTACGCGTCCTCCGGCATCCTGGCCGCGCTGCACGCGCGCGAGCGGACGGGCCGCGGGCAGCGGGTCGAGGTCTCGCTCATGGAGAGCGCGCTCGCGGCGCTGCTCAACCAGGGCTCGGGCTTCCTCGGCGCGGGCGTCGTGCCCGGCCGGCTCGGCAACCGCCACCCGAGCATCACCCCGTACGAGACGTTCGCGGCGGCCGACGGCGACTTCGCGGTCGCGTGCGCCAACGACGCCATGTACCGCCGGCTGTGCGCCGCGGTCGGCCGCCCCGAGCTCGCCGACGACGAGCGCTTCGCGACCAACCGCGAGCGCGTGGCGCGACGCGACGAGCTCGTCGCCGAGCTGGAGGCCACGTTCGCGACGGCGCCCGCGGCCGAGTGGGTCCAGCGCCTGAGCGACGCCGCCGTCCCGGCCGGCGCGATCAACGACATCGGACAGGCGTACGCGTTCGCCGAGGAGCTCGGCCTCGAGCCGGTCGTCGAGGTCGACGGCGTGCGCACCACGCGCTCGCCGATGCGGCTCAGCGAAACGCCCGCGGCCGTGCGGCGCCGGCCGCCGCGGCTGGGCGAGCACGACGCGGAGATCCGCGCCTATCTCGCCGGCGACGGACCGACGCCCCCCGGGTGAGACGCGTGGTGCATCTGTCGGGCTATGGCCGACGAATCCACCACGCGACCCGGTGGACCTGAGCCGACCCGGCTGCGCGGCCAGGGCTCGGCGAATCGGCTTCGGGCAATCGGCCGCAGGCCTAAGCGGACTGCGCGGCCAACGCTTGGCGAATCGTCTTCGGCAGCATGAAGCGGACGTCCTCCTGGACGACCTGGAACTCCTCGACCTCCGTCGTGCCGCGGTCGCGGAAGAAGGCGACGAGGCGCTGCACGAGCTCCTCCGGCGCGCTTGCGCCCGAGGTGATCCCGACGACGCGCTTGCCGGCCAGCCAGGACTCCTGGACCTGCGCCTCGTTGTCGATGAGGTGCGCCTCGGTGCCGAGCTCGCGGGCGACCTCGACGAGCCGGTTGGAGTTCGAGGAGTTACGCGAGCCGATGACGAGCACGAGATCGCACTGCGGCGCCATCTGCTTGACCGCCGCCTGGCGGTTCGTCGTGGCGTAGCAGATGTCGTCGGTGCGGGGACCGACGATCGCCGGGAAGCGCTCGCGCAGGCGGTTGATGATCGCGCGGGTCTCGTCCACCGACAGCGTGGTCTGCGAGATGTACGCCACGCGCTCCGGATCGGGGACCACGAGGCGGTCGACGTCGTCCTCGGTCTCGACGAGGACGATGTGCTCGGGCGCCTCGCCCATCGTCCCCTCGACCTCCTCGTGACCGGAGTGGCCGATGAGGACGATCGTGTAGCCGTCGCCGGCGAACTTCAGCGCCTCGCGGTGCACCTTCGTGACGAGCGGGCAGGTCGCGTCGATGGTCTGCAGCCCCCGGGCGGCCGCGTCGGCGTGGACGGCCGGCGAGACGCCGTGGGCGGAGAAGACGGTCACCGCGCCCTCGGGCACGGTCTCGTCGAGCTCCTCGACGAACACGGCGCCCCGGGCGCGCAGCTGCTCGACGACGTGCTTGTTGTGCACGATCTCCTTGCGCACGTAGACCGGCGCCCCGTGCAGCTCGAGCGCCCGCTCGACCGTCTGGACGGCGCGGTCGACGCCGGCGCAGTAGCCACGGGGCGCGGCGAGGAGCAGCTTCTCCGGGAAGGGGTCCATGGGCCTTCAGTGTACGACCGGCCGGGCGCCCCGTTGCGCCCGTCAGCGGGCCCGCAGCTCGCGCAGCAGCTCGAGGGTCGCCTCGCCCACGGCGTCCAGGCTGCGCGGCGAGAGCTTGTCCGTCGTGTCGCGGACGGTGTCGCGGTAGCGGTAGGAGAAGTCGATGAGGTCGATCGCCGGGATGCCGCGCTCGAGGAACGGCGTGTGGTCGTCGAGGATGCTCACCTGCCCGCTCGCCGGGAACACGGCGGCGACCCCGACGCGCGCAGCGGCGGCGCGCAGCCGCTCCCACAGCTCGGGGGTCGAGCTGCCCTCGCGCGGCAGCCGCAGGCCCTTGTTCGCGACGTAGTCGAGCAGGACCATCGCGCTGACGTCGCCGCCGTGGGCGCGCGCGTAGGCCTTCGAGCCGCGCAGCGCGTCCTTGAGGAAGTCCGTCGAGCCGAGCGGCTCCTCCTCGCCGTCGAACAGGACGAAGCGCACCTCGCGCGGGTTGCGCGGCCGCGGCTGCGCGCGCATCGCGCGCGAGAGCTCGATGACCCCCGCCGTCCCGGCGGCGCTGTCGTTCGCGCCGACGAAGCCCTTCGGGTGCGCCTCGCTGTCGTAGTGCGCGCCCACGACGATCGCGGGCCGCCGGCCCGGAAGCACGCCGACGACGTTGCGCAGGCCGGGGTGGCCGGGCACGTCCTCGAAGCGGCCGTTGGGCAACATCGGGCGCAGGCGCTCGGCGAGCGAGCGCAGCTGCGGCGAGCCGGCCGGGCGCTGGCCGACGGCGACCTGGCGCCGGACGAGGCCGAAGGCGCGGGCGCCGTCGAAGCGGTCCACGCGCGCGGCCGGGACCGCCGCGGCCTCGTCGGAGGCGCGCTGGGACGCCGGCGCGGCGGCGTCACCGCCGCCGCCGAGCATCGGGAAGCCGTTGATCGCGAGGACGACGAGGCCGGCGCCGAGCGCGAGCTGCACGACGAGCGCGACGATCAGGACGCGGACCGAAAGCCCGCCGGACGGGCGCGAGTCAGTCGCCGGCACGGTCAGTCATTCGCGGTCACGGCCTCGAGGATGTCGGCGAACCGCCGCCGCGCCTCCTCCTGGCGCGTGGGCACGTGCTCGGTCGGCACGCCGTCGGCCGGGGCCTCGTAGCCGCGGAGGATCCGCCGCGCGACCGCCTGGCGGTGGACCTCGTCGGGGCCGTCGTAGAAGCGCGCGGCGCGCGCGTAGCGGTACATCGCCTCGAGCGGCAGGTCGGTCGAGTAGCCGAGCGCGCCGTGGGCCTGCAGCGCCCGGTCGATCACGTCGTGCAGCACCTTCGCGCCGAAGAACTTGATGAGCGAGATCTCCGTGCGCGCGGCCGAGGCGCCCTGCGTGTCCATCATCCAGGCCGCGTGCAGCGTCATCAGCCGCGCGGCCTGCATCTCGGCGGCCGAGTCGGCGATCCAGTTCTGGACGGACTGCTTCGTGGCCAGCGGCCCGCCGTCGGCCTCGCGGTACAGCGAGCGCTCGCAGAGCATGTCGAACGCCCGCCGCGACTGCCCGAGCCAGCGCATGCAGTGGTGGATGCGCCCGGGGCCGAGCCGCTTCTGGGCGATGAGGAAGCCCGCGCCCTCTTCGCCGAGCAGGTTGTCGTAGGGCACACGCACGTCCTCGTAGAGGATCTCGGCGTGGTTGCCGAGCTTGCCGAACGACGGTTGCGGGTGCTCCATCGTCCCGATGTCGCGCACGACCCGGACGCCCGGCGTGTCGACCGGCACGAGGATCATCGACGCGCGCTGATGCGGCCGCGCCTCGGGGTTCGTGATCGCCATGACGATGAGGAAGTCGGCGATCGAGCCGTTCGTCGAGAACCACTTGTGGCCGTTGATGACCCACTCGTCGCCGTCGCGTACGGCTCGCGTGCGCAGGAGCGTCGGATCCGACCCGGCGACCTCGGGCTCTGTCATCGAGATGGCCGACTTCAGGTCGCCGGCCAGCAGCGGCGCCAGCCAGCGCTCCTTCTGCTCGTC
>JAXDHC010000654.1:0-4137 GCA_034664705.1 Solirubrobacteraceae bacterium | reverse complement strand
GCCCTGCGAGTTGACGCGCTCGCCGACGAGCGTCGGGCGCGGGTCCTGCACGAGCGGCGTCGCGGCCATCATGCTCGACACTTCGACGGGGCGACGCTCGGGGCGCGCGCCGATGTCGTGGCCGGCGCAGCGCTCGACGATCGCCTCGATGTGCTCGGGCGTTGTGCCGCAGCAGCCGCCGACGATCGTCACGCCGTAGCGCTCGACGAACTCGCCGAGGATGCCGGACAGCTCGGCGGGCGTCTCGGGGAAGATCGTCTCGCCGTCGGGGCCCTGGAGCGGCAGGCCGGCGTTCGGGATGCAGTGCACCGGGACGCTCGAGTACTCGCCGAGGTAGCGGATCGCGTCGCGCATGTCCTCGGGGCCGGTGGAGCAGTTGAGGCCGATCGCGTCGACGCGCAGCGCCTCCAGGGTGGTCAGCGCGGAGGCGATGTCCGTGCCGAGCAGCATCTTGCCGCCCTGCGGCAGGAGCGAGATCGAGGCCTGGATCGGCACCGCGCGGCCGGTGCGCTTGAACGCCTCGCGGGCGCCGAAGATCGCAGCCTTGACCTCGAGGATGTCCTGCGCGGTCTCGATGATCAGCAGGTCGGCGCCGCCCTCGATGAGGCCCTGCGACTGCTCGGCGAAGACCTCGAAGAGCTCGCGGAACGTGATCCGCCCGAGCGTGGGATCGTCGGACGCGGGGAGGTGGCCGGTCGGCCCGATGGAGCCGGCGACGAAGCGCTCCTCGCCGACCGCCCTGCGGGCGATCTCGGCGGCGCTGCGGTTGATCTCGAGCGTGTGGTCGGCCAGGCCCCACTCGTCGAGCTTGAGCCGGCTGGCCTGGAAGGTGTCGGTCTCCACGACCTCGGCCCCGGCCTCGACCATCGAGGTGTGGACGCCCTCGATGACGTCGGGGCGCTGGAGGATCCGCGCCTCGTGGCACTTGCCCGGCAGGCCGCCGTAGTCCTCGCTGGTGAGGTCGAACTGCTCCAGGGTGGCGCCCATGCCGCCGTCGAAGACGACGACACGGCTGCGAATTGCCTCGAGATAGTCGCGCATCGCGGGCCATCGTACCAACGGATGGCCCAACCTTGACAAACTCGTGGCAATGTTGGCCCGCGGGCCGAAGCTTGGTCCCCGGGCCGGCAAGCGGGTGGGACAGCGGTGGGCGCCGCCTGCGGGACGGCGCCCCACCACGGGCGTGACCGGGGGTGGGGGTCTGGCCACGCCCGAGGGGTTCACGACGCTCGCCGGACCGGGGAGCGCGAGCGTCCCAGCGCCCGCGTCGCAGCGTCAATGGACCTTGGTCCTAGGACGCCATGGGCCCGCGCCGCCCGGCGCCCGCGGTTGCGCCGCCGGCCAGGGGGTAGGGTCAGCCCGTCGTGAGGATCCTGGCCATCGACGGTGGCGGCATCCGCGGGCTGATCCCGGCGGTGGTCCTCGCCGAGATCGAGCGGCGCACCGGCCGGCGCATCGCCGAGCTGTTCGAGCTGATCGCAGGCACCTCGACCGGCGGCATCCTCGCGTGCGCGCTGGCGCGGCCGGGCGACGCGGGCGGCCCGGCCTACACCGCCGCGGACCTCGTCGGCCTGTACGAGAGCGAGGGCCCGGAGATCTTCCACCGCTCGCTGCTGCGGCGGGTGGCGTCGGCCGACGGCTACGTCGACGAGCGCTACGACGACGAGGGCCTGAACGCCGCGCTGCGCCGCTACCTCGGCGCCACGACCCTGTCGCAGACGCTCACGGACCTGTTCATCACCGCCTACGAGATCGAGCGGCGCGCGGCGTTCTTCTTCCGCTCCGCTCGCGCGCGCGAGGATCCGACGCACGACTTCACGCTCGTGGAGGCCGCGCGCGCGACGGCCGCCGCCCCGACCTACTTCGAGCCGTTCCGCGTGCGCGACGTCGCCGGTGCCGCCACGTGGACGCTCATCGACGGCGGCGTGTTCGCCACGAACCCGGCGATGGCGGCCTACGCCGAGCTGCAGGCGGCCGGGCGCGCGGACGAGGTCGACCTCGTCGTGTCGCTGGGCACCGGCGTGCAGACCCGGCCCCTGCCGTACGACCAGGTGCGCGGGTGGGGCCGGCTCGAGTGGGCCCGACCGCTCATCGACGTCGTCTTCGACGGCGTGTCGCAGGCCGTCGACTTCGAGCTCGGCCAGCTCCTGGGGCCCGCGCGGTATGTCCGGCTGCAGACCCGCCTCGACGAGGCCGGCGACGACCTCGACGACGCGGGCGACCGCAACCTCGAGGCGCTGCGGCGCGAGGGCCAGCGGCTCGTCGACGAGCGTGGCGACGACCTCGACCGGGTCGCCGCGCTGTTGACGGCCTCACGCGCCTGACGTTCCCCGCGCACGGGCGGGGTTCCCCGTCGCGGCCGATGGGGATAGCGGCCCCATGCTCCACATGAACGAAGCAGAGGGCATCCACCGGATCGAGGACTCGTACACGAACTGGTTCCTCGTCGAGGACGGCGGGCGGCTCACCGTCGTCGACTGCGGGGTGCCGAGCTCCTGGGAGAGCCTTCAGGACGCGCTGCGTCAGCTGGGGCGCAGCGCGAGCGACATCGCCGCCGTCGTGCTGACCCACGCCCACTTCGACCACGTCGGGTTCGCCGAGAAGGCCCGCTCGGAGCTCGGCGTGCCGGTCCACGTCCACGAGAACGACGTCCCGCTGACCCGTCACCCGTGGCGCTACGACCACGAGCGCAGCCGCGCGTTCTACTTCACCACGCAGGTCCAGGCGCTGCCGATCGTCGCCGAGTTCCTGAAGAACCGCGCGTTCTGGCCGCCGCCCATCAAGGAGGTGGTCCGCTATGCGGACGGCACCCTCGACGTCCCGGGCTCGCCGCGCGTGGTCTTCAGCCCCGGCCACACGCTGGGCCACTGCGCCCTGCACTTCCCCGAGCGCAACGCGCTCATCGCCGGCGACGCGATCGTCACGCTCGACCCCTACACCGCCCGCAAGGGGCCGCGCCTCGTCGCCCGCGCGGCCACGGCGGACGTCGAGCGCAACCTCGGCACCCTCGACGCGCTCGTCGAGACGCAGGCCGGCACGGTCTTCGTCGGCCACGGCCCGACGTGGACCCAGGGCATCGAGTCGGCGGTGGCGGAGGCGCGGCGGGCCGGGTCGGCGTAGGACCCGTGAGGGGTCACGTTGTCAGCGAGAGGCTGACAACGTGACCACGCGTCGTACGCACGCCGCTCGGAGAGCGACGAAGGCCGCGCCGAGGCCGTGGCGTTGCCTGCGAACGGGCACCGACGCTGGCCCTCAAGCGTTCTCGCGCCAACGCCGAGACCGATCAAGACCGTTTGATTGATCGGGAGAGAGAGATGCCGAGCCTTTTCGATGACCCGCAGGGCGAGCAGCCAGCGGAGGCCGCCGTGCCGACACGGCTGTGCCCGCACTGTTCGACGCAGTCGCAGACCGCCGGTGAGTTCTGTCCGCACTGCGGCAAGTCGCTGGTCCGCCGCCGGCGCACGCTGGGCCGGCGAGGAAAGCTGATCCTCGCGGTGATCGTCGTCGTCGTGCTCGGCGGCGGTGCATCGACTGCCGTTGCCATGAAGGTCCAGCACGACGACCAGGCCAAGGCCGAGCGTGCACGCAAGGATGGCATCGCCGAGCAGGAGCGCCAGAGGCGCGAGAGGCAGGAGCGCCAGCAGCGCGAGGAGGAAGAGCGTCAGTCCGCTCTGGACGACATCGAGCGCGAGTCGCGCCAGGAGCTCGAGAAGGGCCTGCGGAAGGCGATCACCAAGCACGCGCGCGAGGTCGTGGCCGGCGGATTGCTCGACGGGCCCATTCTGAAGACGGTGTGCGATCCGGTCGGTGGTGGCCGGGACGACCTCGAGGCCCAGACGGGCAAGTACGAGTGCATGGCCGTCCGGACCGAGAACACCGACGGAACCATGCGCGGCTACAGCTACAGCGGCACGATCAACTACGACGAGTTCACCTACTCGTGGCAGTTGGGCGACTGACCGGCCGCCCGCGAGCCCGACGACCCGCGGCGGGCCCCGCCCGCCGACGGAGACGCTCCTGAGAAACGACGAGGGCCCCGCCGGAGCGGGGCCCTCACCACATCCCAAGGCGCGCCTTGAGGCGCTACTTGATGAACAGCATCTCCGAGTACTTCGGCAGCGGCCACAGGTCGTCGGC
>JAXDHC010000653.1:0-3281 GCA_034664705.1 Solirubrobacteraceae bacterium | reverse complement strand
TCAGCCGGCCGCACACCATCATCGGCACGACGCTGAGCGTCCTCGCGCTCTACGCGATCGCCGTGACGCGCTTCGCCGCGGGTGACCTGACCGCCGAGCCCTTCCACCTCGCGATGACGCTCGTGGCGGGCTGGTGCGTGAACGTCTTCATCGTCGGCATCAACCAGCTCGAGGACGTCGAGATCGACCGCATCAACAAGCCCGCCCTGCCGATCGCGGCCGGAGACCTCAGCCCGGAGGCGGGACGCCGGATCGTCGCGATTGCCGCGGCCGTGCCCGTCGTGCTGGCGATCACCCAGGGCCCCGCCGAGCTCGTCGCCGTCGCCGTCGGCCTCGCTGTCGGCACCGCGTACTCGGTGCCGCCGCTGCGGCTCAAGCGCTTCCCGGCGCTGGCCTCGCTGTCGATCACGTTCGTGCGCTCGCTCGTCGTCAACCTCGGCGTGTGGCTGCACTTCAGCCACACCTTCGGCGGCGGCTCGGCCATCCACCCCGGCGTGTGGGCGCTGATCGCGGTCACCGTGCCGTTCAGCTTCGCGATCGCGATCCTCAAGGACGTGCCCGACGTGGAGGGCGACCGCCGCTACGCGATCGCCACCTTCTCCGTCCGCCTGGGCGCGCGCCCGGTGCTCGCGGCGGGCCTGGCGGCGCTGACGGTCGCCGAGCTGGGGATGGCGACGCTCGGCGCCGCGCTGCTGGACGGCGCGAGCACCGTGCTGCTCGTCCTGGCCCACCTGACGGCGCTCGGCGTGCTGTGGGCGTCGGCGGCGCGGCTCGACCTCTCCGACCGCGCCGCGATCACGCGCTTCTACATGCGCGTCTGGATGCTGTTCTTCCTCGAGTACGCCATCGTCGCCGCCGCCTACCTGGTCGCCTGAGCCGATGCGCTTCATCCAGCACAAGGCCGAGGCCTACTGGTTCTACCGCGTGGTGTCGCTCGGGTACGACCGGTGGATCAACCCGCTGTTCTGGACCGAGGCGATGCGCGACGACGCGCTCGCGCTGGCCCGCCTCGACCGCCCGGACCTCGACACCGTCGACGTCGGCGCCGGGACCGGCTTCACGACGCAGGGCATCGTCGCCGCCGTCGACCCCGCGCGGGTGACGATGATCGACCAGAGCCCCCACCAGCTCGCCCGCGCACGGCGCAAGCGCGCCCTCGACGCGTGCGCGAAGCGCACGGGTGACGCCGAGGACCTGCCCCTCCCGACGGACTCCGTCGACCGCTACGTCTCCGCCGGCAGCATCGAGTACTGGCCCGACCCGCAGCGCGCGATCGCCGAGGCCTACCGCGTGCTGCGCCCCGGCGGCGTGGCGCTGATCATCGGCCCGCTCCGGCGCACCCACCCGCTCGCCCGGCGCCTGTCGGACGCGTGGATGCTCTTCCCCGCCGAGCACGAGTACGAGGCGTGGATGCGGGCCGCCGGCTTCACCGACCTGCAGCGGGCGCACGGGGCGCCGCCGTGGTACCGCGACGACTGGGACCCCTACGGGATCGCGATCGCCGGCGTCAAGGCGGCGGCCGGTCCGTCGCCTGCCGCGGCGGGGCCCGCGGCCCCGCGCGAGGACGTCGGCGAGCGGCTCACCGCCGGCCGCCTCGCGCGCTTCGCGCTCGGCTCGCTCGCGGGCGCCGCCTTCATCCCGGTGGCGCTGTGGCTCAGCCTTCGCGCGCGGATCGCCGGGGACCGTGGCCGACTCGAACGTCGCGCCGCGCGCGACGTCGGCGACCGGGGGGCGAACCCCGGCCGGCGGCGTCGCTAGGTGACGCCCGAGCCGGGCGCGGCCTCGCGCAGCACGTTGATGCGCTGGAACGACGGGTCGCTCGCGCCGTGCAGGCGCGCGCCGCTCGCGACGAGCTCACGGAGGTAGGCGACGATGTCGGTCGAGATGCGCTCCCCGGGCAGCAGCGCCGGGATGCCGGGCGGGTAGCCGGCGATCGACTCGCACGAGACGCGCCCGGGCGCGTCGTCGACGGCGATCTCCTCGGCGACGCCGAGGAACGCGTCGCGCGGCGAGACGGCCATCTCGTTCGTCAGCGTGCCGGGCGGGCGCACGATGGCCGAGGTCGTGCCCGCCTGGGCCAGCCGCTTCACGACCTCCTCGACGTCGCCGGCCAGACGCTCGAGGGCGGCGGCGGGCTCGCCGAGGCCGACGATGAAGACGAGCGTCGCCTGGGTCGCGAGCTCCGGGTGCGCGTCGTAGGAGCGCCGCAGCCCCTCCGCGACGTCGTAGCCGGTGCGCCCGGTGCCGCGGACGTCGATGACGATCCGCATCGGGTCGTACGCCGCGACGCCCGGACGCCCGACCTCGGAGGCGTCGATGAGCGCGACCCCGGGGATCGACGCGAGCTTGTCGCGCGCGGCGCCGACGCCCCGGAGCGTCTCGTGCAGCAGCTGCTCGCCGTGCAGGGCGAGCTGGCGGCGCGCCGCGTCGAGCGACGCGAGCAGCAGCGAGGACGGGCTGGTCGACCGCACGAGGCGCACGGCGCGCGCGACCGCGCCGGCGTCGACGCGACCGCCGGGGCCGACGTGCAGCATCGCGCTCTGCGTCAGCGAGCCCGCGATCTTGTGCGTGCTCGTGAGCACGGCGTCGGCGCCCTGGGCGAGCGCGCTGGCCGGCAGCGCCTCGTGGAAGCCGAAGTGCGGGCCCCACGCCTGGTCGACGGCCAGCGGGACGCCGTAGCCGTGCGCCACCTCGGCGCAGGCGGCGACGTCGGCGGCCATGCCGTAGTAGGTCGGCGAGACGATGAACGCGGCGCGCGTGCCCGGCGTCGCGGCGAGCGAGCGCTCGAGCGCCTCCGGCGTGACCCCGTGGGCCATCCCGAGCTCCTCGTCGTACTCGGGCGCGACGAACGTCGGCAGGCCGCCGCTGAGCACGAGGCCGTCCACGACGGACGCGTGCGCGTTGCGCTGCGCGACGACCGGCGCCCCGAGCGGGGCGAGGGCCAGGCACAGCGCGTGGTTGCCCTGCGTCGCACCGTTCGTCAGGAACCACGTGCGCGCCGCGCCGTACGCCTCGGCCGCGAGCGCCTCGGCGCGCTCGTACGGGGTCGGCGAGGGCCCGATGTCGATGCCGTGGATGTCCTGCGGGATGTCGAGCGCGAGCGCACGCTCGCCGATCGCGAAGCGCAGGCCCGGGTCGGCGCCGGCGCCGCCCTTGTGGCCGGGGACGTGGAAGCGCCCGGTGCCGCGGAAGCCGTAGCCGACGACCGCGTCGAGATACGGAGCGGCGGGCTGCTCCGAGGGGGTGCTCACCGGCCGGCGGAGCGCAGCAGCTCGGCGCGG
>JAXDHC010000652.1:0-7814 GCA_034664705.1 Solirubrobacteraceae bacterium | reverse complement strand
CGGTGTTGCCGACGGCGGTGATCGCCAGCGCCAGCGCGTTCGCGCCGCCGGCGCCGAGCGCGCCGCGCAGCAGCAGGTAGAGCACCGCGTAGGCGAGCGTGCTCATCACGCCGACGCCCATGAAGCGCGCCACGGGCCCGGCGGCGGCGAGCCGCGCAACGCCCTTCAGGTCGTCGATCGCCGTGCGCACGATGTCGACGCGCGAGTCCGGGTCGTCGACCCAGTCGACCGGCACCTCGTGGATGCGAAGCCCGCGGCGCTGGGCGAGGACGAGCAGCTCGGTGTCGAAGAACCAGCCGTCGTCGCGGACGTCGTCGAGCAGGCGCTTCACCGCGTCGGTGCGCGCGGCCTTGAAGCCGCACTGCGCGTCGCTGAAGCGCGCCCGGAGCGCCGCGTGCAGGATGCGGTTGTAGGAGCGCGAGATGATCTCGCGCCTGGGCCCGCGGACCACGCGCGCGCCGTTGGCCAGGCGCGTGCCGATCGCCAGGTCGCTGTGGCCGGACACGAGCGGCGCGACGAGCGGCAGCAGCGCCCGCAGGTCCGTCGAGAGGTCGACGTCCATGTAGGCCACGACGCGCGCGCCGCTCGACGACCAGGCGGCGCGCAGCGCCCGCCCGCGGCCCTTGACCTCGAGCCGGAGGTGCTCGACGCCGGGAAGCTCGCTCGCCAGGCGGCGGGCGATGGCCGGCGTCGCGTCGGTGCTCGCGTTGTCGGCGACGACGATCCGCCAGCGGAACGGGAAGTCGTCGCGCAGGAAGCGGTGGAGGCGGCGGATGCTCTGCTCGAGCGCGGTCTCCTCGTTGTGGACCGGGACCACGATGTCGATGTCGGGCCCCGCCGCCGCGGGACGGCGGTCGTGGACGAGGGTCGGGGCGGGAGCCTGGTCGATCGCGGTCATGCGGACAGCGTCGACCCGGGCGGTCGGAGCGGCGTGGGAGGCGGCTGAGAGCCGTCTGAGAGGCGCGGGCGCCTACGCGGCCGGCAGGTGCACGACGAACGACGCGCCGCCGTCCGCCGCATTGGCGGCGTCCACGCGGCCGCCGTGCGCGTCGACGATGCCCGCGACGATCGCGAGCCCGAGGCCGGCGCCCGCCCGCCCGCGCTCGCGGCCGCCCTCCGAGCGCCAGAAGCGCTCGAACAGATCGGTGGCGTCGTCGGTCGGCAGCCCGGGGCCGTGGTCGCGCACCTCGAGGCGCACGTCCGGTCCGTCGCGGGCCACGCCGATTTCGATCGGCGTCCCGGCCGGCGTGTGGACGAGCGCGTTGCGGATGAGGTTGCCGAGCACCTGGCGCAGCTGATGCGCGTCGCCCATGACGGTCGCCGGCCCGTCGGCGTGGCTCGTGATCTCGCGCTCGGGGGCCGTGGCCCGCGCGTCGTCGACCGCGTCGCCGACGAGGCGCGACACGTCGACCTCGACGTGCGGGACGTCGGCGACCTGGTCGAGGCGCGCGAGGGTGAGCAGGTCCTCGACGAGGACGCCCATCCGGGTGGCCTCCTCCTCGATGCGGCGCATCGCCTTCTCGGTGCCGGCCGGGTCGCGGGCGGCGCCCATGCGGAAGAGCTCCGCGTAGCCCCGGATCGAGGCCAGCGGTGTGCGCAGCTCGTGCGAGGCGTCGGCGATGAACCGGCGCAGGCGGTCCTGGCTCGCCTCGCGCTCGGCGAACGCGCGCTCGAGGCGGTCCAGCATCGCGTTGAGGGCGATGCCGAGCCGGCCCACCTCCGTGCGCGGGTCGGTGGAGGAGACGCGATGGGAGAGGTCGCCGCCGGCGATCGCCCCGGCCGTGTGCCCCATGCGGTCGAGCGGCAGCAGCCCGACGCGGACGACGGCCCACGACACGAGCCCGAGCACGAAGAGCACGCCGCCGATGACGAGCCCCTCGACGACGAGCAGGCGGTCGAGGGTCTGGTCGACCTCGCGCAGCGGGACCGCGACGACCGTCGTCCCGGAGCCCGACGGATCCGGCTCGGCCAGCACGCGGTAGTGATTGGCGTCGCCGTTCGCGCCTTCGACGGTGATCGGACGCCCCATGGGCAGTCGCGCGGGCAGCTTGGGGTCGGCCGTGATCTCCCGGCCGTAGGCGAGGACGATCGGCGAGCCGATGACCTTCCCCGACGCGTCGCGGCGCTCCCCGTAGGTCCCCAGTGGCAGGCCGACGTTCGCGCCGCCGCCCGGCGGGCCTCCCGGCCCGGACCGGCGGTCACCGTCGTGGTCACGGTCGTTCAGCGACGGGCCGACGCCCTGGTCGGCGAGCGCGCGCGCCACCGCGCCGGGCGCGGCCCGCACCTGCTGGTCGATGCGGTCGACCAGGAACGAGCGCTGCTCGGCGTACGTGATGCCGCCGAGGAGCAGCATCCCGGCCGCCGTGAGGGCGAGCAGCGCCGCCAGCAGGCGTGCCCGCAGGGAGACCATCAGGTGCGCGCCTGGCGCAGGGCGTAGCCCACGCCGCGGACCGTGTGGATCAGCGGCGGCCCGTGGACGTCGAGCTTCTTGCGCAGATAGCTGACGTACGTCTCGAGCACGCGCGCGTCGCCGCCGAAGTCGTACTCCCAGACGTGCTCGAGCAGCTGCGCGCGCGTCAGCACGCGGCGCGGGTTGAGCATGAGGTAGCGCAGGAGGCGGTACTCGGTCGCGGTGAGGTCGACGATCTCGCCGCTGCGCGTGACCTCGTGGGCGTCCTCGTCGAGCTCGATGTCCTCGAACGTGAGGCGGCTCGACTCCGGCTCGGCGAGGCCGGTGCGCCGCAGGATCGAGCGGATCCGCGCGACGAGCTCCTCGAGGCTGAACGGCTTCGTGACGTAGTCGTCGCCGCCGAGCGTGAGGCCGCGGACCTTGTCGTCGGTGGCGTCGCGGGCGGTCAGGAAGATGATCGGCACCCGGGCCCGCTGGGCCCCGAGCCGCTCGGCGACGTCGAAGCCCTCCATGTCCGGGAGCATGACGTCGAGCAGGATGAGCTGCGGGCGGAACGCCGTCACCGCCGCCAGCGCCTCGGCGCCCGTGCCCGCCGACTCGACGGCGAAGCCCTGGAACCTCAGGGCCATCGAGATGACGTCGACGATGTTGGGCTCGTCGTCGACGACGAGGATGCGATGGGTCTCAGCGGTGGCGGTCATCGCTGAGGATTATCGGCCGCGAACCCTGGGGTCCTCCTGAGAATCGGCTGGGAGGACCGGCGCGCGAGCCGGGCGTCGCGGCGGCGCCGCGCTCGGTCAGACCCGGCCGGACTCGCCGCGCGCCGCGTCGCGGTGGCGACGGCACTCGCGGTGGCGCGCGCTGATCGTCGCCGTGTCGCGCGCCTTGGCGGCCAGCGTGGCGGCCTGGCCGTCCGGGCGCAGCGTGCCCTCGGTCGAGGCGATGCCCGAGAGGGTCAGCCCGAAGGCGATGACGAGCGCCAGCGCGGTCGCGGCGAAGGAGACACGGCGAAGCGCGGCCATCCGGCGCCTCCGCTCAGGCATGGGCTCGAGCACGGTCATCAGCGTAGTCCCCCGATGTCATGTCCTGGTCAGGGATGGCGCGTTCGCGCGCGGGCAGCGAGACCTTCACGGTCAGCCCGCCCGAGGGCCGCGCCCGCAGCGTCACCTCGCCGCCGTGCGCCTCGGCGACCGAGCGGACGATCGACAGCCCGAGGCCCGCGCCGTCGCCGCGCGCGCCGCGGTCCAGCCGCTGGAAGGGCTCCAGCAGCGAGTCCACGGAGGCGGGCGGCACGACCTCGCCGTCGTTGCGGACCTCGACGACGCTGCGCCGGCCGTCGCTCGACGTGCGGACCTCCACCATGCCGCCCGGCCGGTTGTGGCGCACGGCGTTCTCGACGAGGTTGGCGACGAGGCGCTCGAGCAGGCGCCGGTCCCCCTCGACGGGCGCGGGGGTGAGCGTCTCGCGCACGTCGAGGCGCGCGGAGGACGCCTCGGGGCCGATCTGCGCCACCGCGAGCCGCGCCGCGTCGGCGAGGTCGGCGGCGTCGCGGCGCGTCACCCCGGCCTCGGTGCGGGCGAGGGTCAGGAGCGCGTGGATGAGGCGCTCGGTGGCGATCGTCGCGTCGTGCACGGTCTCGGCCATCGCCCGCAGCTCGCCCGTCGACGCGTCGGGGTCGGCGAGCGTGACGTCCACCTCGGTGCGGATCACGCTCAGGGGCGTGCGGAGCTCGTGCGACGCGTTGGCGACGAAGCGGCGCTGGCTGGCGAACGCGGCGGAAAGGCGCTCGAGCATGCCGTCGAACGTGTCGGCGAGCTCCTTGAGCTCGTCGCGCGGGCCCTCGAGGCCGATGCGCTCGTCGAGGTTGTCCTGCGAGACGCGCTTGGCCGTCGCGGTGATGCGCTTCAGCGGGCGCAGCGCGCGCCCGGCCACGCCCCAGCCGAGCAGGACCGACAGGGCGGTCATCGCGGCGAGCGCGATCGCGTACTGCGTGCGGAGCTTGGCGAGCGCGTCGTCGGCGACCTCGCGCTGGATCGCCCGCTTCAGCTCGAGCTGCTCCGGCGCGATCGTCCGCAGCTGCGCGGGGTCGACCGTGAGGTTGTTGCGCACGAGCGCGTAGCTGACGGAGAGCAGCAGCGCGCCCGCGACGAAGAAGACGGCCGCGTAGAGGAGCGTCAGGCGGAGGCGGACGGTCGCGCGCACGAGCTACACCCGGTAGCCGACGCCCGTCACCGTCTTGATCACGGGCGGGTCTCCGAGCTTGCGGCGGAGGGTCATGACGCACATCCGCACCGTGTTCGTGAACGGGTCGGCGTGCTCGTCCCATACGCGCTCGAGCAGCTCCTCGGTCGAGACCGCCTGGCCGCCGGCGGCCAGCAGCGCCTCGAGGACGCCGAACTCCTTGGGCGTCAGATCGAGCAGCGCGCCGCCCCGGGTCGCCTCGCGCCGGCCGGGGTCGAGCTCGACGTCGCCGTGGCGCAGCACCGGGGGCCGCGCGCGCCCGGCGCGGCGCGCCAGCGCGCGGATGCGCGCGACGAGCTCTGGCCAGTGGAAGGGCTTGGGGAGGTAGTCGTCGGCGCCCAGAGCGAGCCCGTCGACGAGGTCGTCGGTGGTGTCCGCCGCCGTGAGCATGAGGACCTTCGTCTCGCGCTCGCCGGCCGACAGCCGCCGGCACACCTCGTCGCCGTGCAGCTCCGGGAGGTCGCGGTCGAGGACGACGACGTCGTAGTCGACCACGCGCGCCTTGAGCAGGGCGCTCGCGCCGTCGTGGGTGACGTCGACGGCCATGCCCTCACGGCGCAGCCCGCGCGCGATGGCGCCGGCGAGGCGTCGCTCGTCCTCGGCGATCAGGATCCGCATCTGTCTGCAGCATGACGCTCCGATGCTCAAGCGGGGCTAAAAACCTGTGCGGTGCACCGGCCTGGCGGCCGCGAGGGTCGCACTTCGTGCCCTGAGCGGGCACAAGCCGCAACCTCGATCGCTCGGCCCCTCGATGCCCGAGGCGCCCGCCCTCGACGGTGATGGGTTCGGGGCCCTTCGGACGTCGAGGCCCCGCCCGCCGGCGGATGTTGACCAGGTGCGGGGACCGGGCCTGGCGGACGGCGCGGCGGAGCGGCTTCTCCGAAACGGACGCGGCCGAGCGACAGATCGGCCACGCCCGCGATGCCCGAGGCGCCCGGACCGGCGATCGCGCCCACAGGACGGCGGCGCAGGCGTAGCCTCCTTATCCCCACCTGACGCGCCACGGCATAGCCTGACGTTCGGCGGTCCTCCCGGACCCGCTTCCGCCCCGAAGGGGCAGCGGCGGCCGGGACGTCGCTCCGAGCGTTCCGGTCCGCCGCTCGCCCGCCGAAAGGAGCCTTCGTGCCCGACGAACCCCTCGCGCCCGACGAACCGACGTACGAACGCCCCCGGCGGCGCCCGCTGCTGCTCGCGATGCTCGCCGCGGTGGCGCTGCTCGTCGCGCTGGCCGGGTCCGGCGCCTTCGCCGGCGGCGGCTCGCCGAGCGGGAGCGGCGGCAGCGCGCCGGTCCAGAGCAGGCCGGCGGCCGACGACCAGCTCCAGCAGGACCAGGGCATGTCGCGCCGTGGCCGCCAGTGCCACCACGACGGCGGCGGCGACCGCCGGCCGCAGCAGGCGCCCTCGGAGACCCCGCCCGTCTGATGACCGCCCACGGCGCCGCGCTCCTGGGCGGCGCCGGCGGGGCGCTCGCGACCGGCGCGGTCGTCGGCGTGCTCGCGCTCGCCGGCGCCTTCGGCGGCGACGGCGACGGCGGACGACCGCAACCGCCGGGGCAGACCCAGGCCCGGACGGCCCCGACCTCGGCCCCGGCCGGCGCCGACGTGGTCGGCACGGTCTACCGGCGCGCCGGCGGCGGCGTCGTGTCGATCCGGGCCGCCGGCGGCTCGGGGACCGGCTTCGTCATCGACCGCGCGGGGCGGATCGTCACGAACGCCCACGTCGTCGGCGCCGCACGCCGCGTCCGCGTGCAGTTCTCCGAGGACGCGCCGTCGGTCGGCGCGCGCGTCGTCGGGCGCGACCGCTCGTCGGACCTCGCGCTCGTGCGGGTCGACGCCGGTGCCGTCCGCGACGGGCTGCGCCCGCTGCGCCTGGCGAACTCCGATGTCGTCCGCGTCGGCGACCTCGCCGTCGCCATCGGCAACCCGTTCGGCC
The DNA here is from genome assembly GCA_034664705.1 of Solirubrobacteraceae bacterium. Taxonomy (GTDB): domain Bacteria; phylum Actinomycetota; class Thermoleophilia; order Solirubrobacterales; family Solirubrobacteraceae; genus JAOPZW01. Next base: position 1,231 of record JAXDHC010000652.1, on the reverse strand, counting down.
TCTCCAAGACGGTCACCGCCGGGATCGTGTCGGCGCTCGGGCGGCAGATCGACGCCCCCGACAGCTTCGCGATCCCCGGCGCGATCCAGACCGACGCGGCCATCAACCCCGGCAACTCCGGGGGCCCGCTGCTGGACCGCGACGCCCGCGTCATCGGCGTGAACTCCCAGATCGAGACCGGCGGGAACGGGCGCGGGAACGTCGGGATCGGCTTCGCCGTGCCGGCCAACATCGTCCGGCGCGTGACGGCCGACCTCGAGGCCCATGGCCGCGTGCGGCGCGCCTACCTCGGCGTCGGCACCGCCCAGCCGGAGGGCGGCGGCGCGCTCGTGCGCTCCGTGGTGCCCCGCGGCCCCGCCGCCGCGGCCGGGCTGCGCGACGGCGACGTGATCCTCCGCATCGGCGACACGCCGGTCTCCGGCTCGCGCGACGTCGCCGAGGCCGTGTTCGAGGCGCGCCCGGGCGAGCGCGTGCGCGTGCAGTACCGCCGCGGCGGCGCGCGGCGCACGGCCGAGGTCCGCCTCGGGGAGCGGCCGAGCAGTCCCGCGGGCGGCTAGCTCGCCGACGCCGCTCGGAGGCCGCGGAGCCGCGCGCGGCATACTCGCCCGCGATGGCCCACGCCTCCCTCGCCGCCGACGGCGTCCTCTTCGACCTCGACGGCGTCCTCGTCGACTCGCGCGTCCCGTTCGCGCGCTGCGTCAACGCCGCGCTCGCCGCGCAGGGCGTCGCGCCGCGCGCGGACGCCGAGCTGCATCCGTACATCGGGCCCCCGCTGCATGCGACCTTCGAGGCGCTCCTCGCCGGCCGCGCCGGGGAGCCCGGGCTCGTGGACGCCTGCGTCGCCGCCTACCGCGAGCGCTACCGCGAGACGGCCGCGACGGAGACCGCGCTGGTCCCCGGGATCGTGCCGGTGCTCGAGCGCCTGGCCGGGCGCCTGCCGCTCGTCGTCGCGACGTCGAAGGCGGCCGCGCTGGCCGAGCCGCTGCTGCGCGACCTCGGCCTGCGCGGGCACTTCGCCGCCGTGACCGGCCCGTCGCTCGCCGTCCGCGGCGAGGACAAGGGCCAGACCGTCGGGCGCGCGCTGCGGACGCTGCCCGGCTGCGAGCGCCCGGTCATGGTCGGCGACCGGCGCTTCGACGTCCTCGGCGCGGCGGCGCACGGGGTTCCGTGCGTCGGCGTCCTGTGGGGCATCGGCTCGGAGGACGAGCTGCGGGGCGCCGGCGCCGGGGGG
>JAXDHC010000651.1:0-6187 GCA_034664705.1 Solirubrobacteraceae bacterium | reverse complement strand
CGGCCGCCGCGCCGCCCGCGAGGCGGCGCGGCGCCGCCGCGCCCGTCGCGACCGGGCGATCGCGACCGTCTCGACGATCGTCGTCGTCGGGGCGCTCGCCGTCGCCATCGTGACGAGCAAGGGCTGGCCGACGGTCCGCGAGACCTTCTTCTCGTGGGACTCGCTGCGGGCGTCGTTCCCCGAGATCCTCCAGGGGTTCTGGCTCGACATCCGGCTCTTCGTGATCGTCGAGGTCGTCGTGCTCGTCCTCGGCCTGGCGATCGCGCTCGCGCGGACGTCGCGGGCCCCGGCGCTCGCGCCGCTGCGGCTGCTCGGCGCGCTGTTCGTCGACGTCCTGCGCGGCGTCCCGACGATCCTCGTCGTCTACCTCATCGGGTTCGGGGTGCCCGCGCTGGAGCTCTCCGGCGTGCCCGACGACCCGGTGGTGCTCGGCGGCGCGGCGCTGGCGCTGTCGTACGCGGCGTACGTGGCCGAGGTCTACCGCGCGGGGATCGACTCCGTGCATCCGAGCCAGCGCGCGGCCGCTCTCGCCGTGGGGCTCACGGGGCCGCAGGCGATGCGCCACGTCGTGCTCCCGCAGGCGGTGCGGCGCGTCGTGCCGCCGCTGCTGAACGACTTCATCTCGCTGCAGAAGGACGTCGCGCTCGTGTCGATCCTCGGGCCGCTCGAGGCCTTCCGCGTCGCCCAGATCGAGGCGTCGTCCAACTTCGAGTACACGCCGCTCGTCGCCGCCGCGCTGCTCTATCTGTGCGTGACGATCCCGCTCGCGCGCGTCGTCGACCGCCTCCAGCGCCGGAGGGCGGCATGACCCCCCGGCCCGTCCTCCAGGTGCGCGAGGTGACGAAGGCCTACGGCGAGACGGCGGTGCTGCGCGGCGTCGACCTCCAGGTGCACGAGCACCAGGCCGTCGCGCTGATCGGGGCGTCGGGCTCGGGCAAGTCGACGCTCCTGCGGTGCGCCGACCTGCTCGAGGAGATCGACGACGGCGACGTGCTGCTCGACGGCGAGGTCATCACCGACCCGGCGGTCGACCCGGTGGCCGTGCGGCGCCGCCTGGGAATGGTCTTCCAGGCGTTCAACCTCTTCCCGCACCTCACGGTGCTCGACAACGTCGTGCTCGCGCCCGTCCGCGCGCACGGCATGGCGCGCGCGGAGGCGACGGCGCGGGCGCGCGAGCTGCTCGCGCGCTTCGGGCTGGCCGGCCGCGAGGACGACATGCCCGACCGGCTGTCCGGCGGCCAGCAGCAGCGGGTCGCGATCGTCCGGGCCCTCGCCACGAGCCCGCGGGCGCTGCTGCTCGACGAGATCACGAGCGCCCTGGACCCCGAGCTCGTCGGCGAGGTGCTCCAGCTCGTGCGCGAGCTCAAGGGGGAGGGGATGACCATGCTCATCGCCACCCACGAGATGGGGTTCGCGCGCGAGGTCGCCGACGAGGTGTGCTTCCTCCACGACGGCGCGGTCGTCGAGCGCGGCGCCCCGGACCGGCTGCTCGTCGCGCCGCAGCGCCCCGAGACCCAGCGCTTCCTCCGGCGCCTCACGGACGCCGGGCGCCTCTGAGGGCCGGCGGGCGGATCGCGGCGTCCCGGCGGTACCCTCGGCGTGGTGATCGAGTCCCTCGTCGAGCAGATCGAGTCGCGCTTCGGCGAGCTGTCGCGCGCCATGACCGACCCTGACGTCATCGGCGACCGCAACCGCTACGCGGAGACCGGGCGCGACTACGCCCGCCTCGAGCCCGCCGCCAAGCTCGCGGCCGAGTGGCGGCGCACGCGCGACGACGCGGCGGGCGCCGAGGAGCTGCTCGCCGAGGACGGCGACGACGCCGAGGTGCGCGAGATGCTGGCCGCCTCGCGCGAGCGCCTGGGGGAGATCGAGGACGAGATCCGCCTGGCGATGGTGGAGCGCGACCCCAACGACGACAAGGACGTGATCGTCGAGATCCAGGGCGGCGCGGGCGGCGACGAGGCCGGCCTGTGGGCCGGCGACCTGTTCCGGATGCTCTCGCGCTACGCCGAGCGCCGCGGATTCAAGGTCGAGCCGCTGGACGTCGGCGACGGCAAGTACACCTTCGAGGTCAAGGGCGACGGCGCGTACTCGGTGTTCAAGTACGAGGGCGGCACGCACCGCGTCCAGCGCGTCCCCGCGACCGAGTCCGCCGGGCGCATCCACACGTCGACGGCCACCGTGGCGGTGCTGCCGGAGGCCGAGGACGTCGACGTCGACGTCAACCCCAACGACCTGCAGATCGACGTGTACCGCTCGTCCGGCCCCGGCGGCCAGTCGGTCAACACGACGGACTCGGCGGTGCGCATCACCCACAAGCCGAGCGGCATCGTCGTCTCCATGCAGGACGAGAAGTCCCAGCTGCAGAACCGCGATAAGGCGATGCGCGTCCTGCGCGCGCGGCTCTACGAGCGCGCCGTCGCCGACCAGCAGGCCGCCGCCGCCGCCGACCGCCGCGCCCAGGTCGGCACCGGCGACCGCGCCGAGAAGATCCGCACGTACAACTACGGCGAGCGGCGCGTGACCGACCATCGCATCAAGCTCACGGCGCACAACCTCGACGAGGTGCTGCAGGGCGACCTGGAGGCCTTCACGGCGGCGCTGAACGACGAGGAGAAGCGCCGGCGCCTGGAGGTCCAGGAAGTCGGGTGAGCCCGTTCGGCGGCGTTCCCGTGCGGGAGGCGCTGGACTCCGCCGTCGTCGCGCTGTCGGCCGCGGGCGTGGACACGCCGCGCCTCGACGCCGAGGTGATGCTCGCCCACGTGCTCGGCGTCGACCGGGCGGCGCTCGTCATCGGCCGCGACCGCCCGGTCGAGGGCCCCGACGTGCAGGCCTTCCAGAGCGCGGTGCGCCGCCGCGCCATCGGTCGCGAGCCCGTCGCCTACATCACCGGCACCAAGGGCTTTCGCCACATCGACCTCGTTGTCGACTCGCGCGTGCTGATCCCGCGCCCGGAGACCGAGGGGCTCGTCGAGGCCGCGCTCGCGCTGCCGGAGGGCGCCCGCGTGGCTGACGTCGGGACGGGCAGCGGCGCGGTCGCGCTCGCGCTCAAGGACGAGCGGCCCGACCTCGACGTCGTCGCCACCGACACGAGCGCCGACGCGCTCGCGGTCGCGCGCGCCAACGCGGCGCTCCTCGGGCTCGACGTCGCGTTCGTGCACGGCGACCTCCTCGACGGCGTGGGCGCGGTCGACGCGGTCGTCTCCAACCCGCCGTACGTCGAGGCCGGCGCGCCGCTCGCGCCGGAGATCACCCGCCACGAGCCGGCGGCGGCGCTCTACGCCGGGGCCGACGGGCTCGAGGTCATCCGGCGCCTCGCCGCGCAGGCGGGCGCGTCGCCGGCGCGCTTCCTCGCCCTGGAGATCGGCGCCGGGCAGGCCGCCGGGGTGGCCGGGATCGTCGCCGGCGCGGGGTTCCCCGACGTCCGCGTGGACGCCGACCTGTCGGGCATCGAGCGCATCGTGGTGGCGCGCCGGTGATCGTCCCCGCCGACGCCGAGACGTTCAGCCGCTGCATCTCGGTCGGCGGCGTGGCCGTGTTCCCCGCCGACACCGTGTACGGCCTCGCGTGCGAGCCGGACAACCGCGAGGCGGTCACGCAGCTGTACTTCCTCAAGCGCCGGCGGCCCGAGAAGCCCGCGGCGATCATGTTCTTCGCCCTGGAGCTCGCGTTGGCCGCGCTGCCCGAGGCCGGGCCGCGCACGCGCGCGGCGCTCGAGGCGCTGCTCCCCGGCGCCGTCACGCTGCTGCTGCCCAACCCGCACCGCCGGTTCCCGCTCGCCTGCGGCCCCGACCCCGGCACGCTCGGGCTGCGCGTGCCCGAGTGGCCCGATCCGCTCCAGGCGCTCGGCGGCGTGCGCTGGCCGGTGCTGCAGTCGAGCGCCAACGACGCGGGCGGCCCCGACGCGCAGACGCTCGACGCCGTGCCGCAGCGCATCCGCGCCGCCGCCGACCTCGCCCTCGCCGGCGGGCCGCTGCCCGGCACGCCGTCGACCGTCGTGGACCTGCGCGCGTGGGAGGACGCGGGCCGCTTCGCGATCGTCCGCCACGGCGCGGTCGCCGAGGACGTGGTCGCGCGGCGCCTCGGCGGCTGAGGACGGGCGGAGCCCAGTCCGCCCCCGGCGGGGCCGAGCCGCCGACCGCGCGGCGCATCGCGGTAGAGTCGCGCCGCCGACCGGCGCGGCGCTGTCCGCCCGGCACGCGACCATCCACATCTCGCTCGCGCGCAGATCCGGGTAGCGCGTCGATCAGGACCATCGACCACGACATGGCCGCATCCAGACCGAGCCGTCAAAGGGGCTGAGACCGATGAGGATCGCCGTGGGATCCGATCACGCCGGGTTCCACCTCAAGGAGCATGTCAAGGCCGCGCTCGCCGCCCTCGGCCACGAGGTCGTCGACGTCGGACCGGACGCGCCGGGCTCGGTCGACTATCCGCAGTTCGCCGCGGAGGCGGCGAAGCTCGTCGCGGGTGGTGAGGCCGACCGGGGCGTCCTGGCCTGCGGGTCCGGCGTGGGCGTCGCGATCGTCGCGAACAAGGTGGCCGGCGTCCGCGCCGTCAACGCGCACGACCCGCCGGAGGCCGAGATGGCCCGCCGCCACAACGACGCCAACGTCGTCACGCTCAGCGGCGCCCGGCTCGGGCCGCGAGAGGCCGACGCGATCGTCCGCTCGTTCCTGCGCACGGAGTTCGAGGGCGGGCGCCACGCCCGCCGCGTGGGCCAGATCTCCGCGCTGGAGGATGCGCCCGGCGAGGATGCTCCAGATGCTACGGTCCTGCACTCATAAACGCTGAACGCGTCACTGTCCCGCACCCATAAAGGATCCGCTCGGCCTATGACCGACCTCTTCAACAGCCCTCTCGCCGAAGTCGATCCCGAGATCGCGGAGGCGATCGGCCGGGAGCTGGAGCGCCAGCAGCGGACGCTGGAGATGATCGCCAGCGAGAACTTCGTGCCGCTGTCGGTGCTGGAGTGCCAGGGCAGCGTGCTGACGAACAAGTACGCCGAGGGCTACCCGGGCAAGCGCTACTACGGCGGCTGCGAGCACGTCGACGTCGTCGAGCAGCTCGCGATCGACCGGGCGAAGGCGCTGTTCGGGGCCGATCACGCCAACGTGCAGCCGCACTCCGGCGCGCAGGCCAACGCCGCCGTCTACCACGCGCTGCTCGAGCCGGGCGACACGATCATGGGCCTCGCGCTGCCGCACGGCGGCCACCTGACGCACGGCATGAAGATCAACGTGTCGGGGCGCCTCTACGACATCGCGCCGTACGAGGTGTCGCCCGAGGACTACCTCATCGACATGGACGAGGTGCGGCGGATCGCGAAGGAGCGCCGCCCGAAGCTGATCGTCGCCGGCTGGTCGGCCTACCCGCGCCAGCTCGACTTCCCGCGCTTCCGCGAGATCGCCGACGAGGTCGGGGCGCTGCTGATGGTCGACATGGCGCACTTCGCCGGCCTCGTCGCCGCCGGCCTGCACCCGAGCCCCGTGCCGCACGCCGACGTGGTCACGACGACGATCCACAAGACGATCGGCGGCGGCCGCGGCGGCCTGATCCTCTGCCGCGAGGAGTACGCGAAGAAGATCAACTCGGCCGTGTTCCCCGGCCAGCAGGGCGGCCCGCTCGAGCACATCATCGCCGGCAAGGCGGTGGCCCTGAAGATCGCGGCGACCGACGTGTTCCGCGAGCGCCAGCAGCGCACGCTGGACGGCTCGCGCGCCGTGGCCGAGGAGCTGCTCCAGGCCGGCAACGGCGTCAACGTCCTCACCGGCGGCACCGACGTGCACCTCGTGCTCGTCGACCTGCGGGACTCCGAGCTCGACGGCCAGCAGGCGGAGGACCGCCTGCACTCGATCGGCATCACCGTCAACCGCAACGCGGTGCCGTTCGACCCGCGCCCGCCGATGGTCACGAGCGGGCTGCGCGTCGGCGCGCCGGCGCTGGCCACCCGCGGCCTCCAGGTCGACGACTTCCACGAGGTCGGCAAGATCATCGCCACGGCGCTGACGCCCGCCTTCGACGGGGCCCGCGACGACCTCGCCGACCGCGTCACCGCGATCGCCGACCGCTACCCGCTCTACGCGCAGCTGAGCAAGGCCGCGGCCGTCGCCTGAGGGCGGCGGCGCGGGGGCCGGCCTCTGGGCCCGGCGCCGCGCCGCGCCGTCCCGGGATGGGTGCTCGACGA
>JAXDHC010000650.1:0-7285 GCA_034664705.1 Solirubrobacteraceae bacterium | reverse complement strand
CCGCCCTGATGCGGCAGCCGGTGACCTACGTCTGGACGCACGATTCCATCGGGCTGGGTGAGGACGGGCCGACCCATCAGCCGGTCGAGCACCTCGCGGCCCTGCGCGCGATCCCGGGCCTGACGGTGATCCGTCCCGGCGACGCCAACGAGACCGCCGCGGCGTGGCGCACGATCCTCGAGGAGCTCGACGGCCCGGCCGTCCTCGTCCTCTCGCGCCAGGACCTCCCGGTCCTCGCGGACGCCGACGCGGAGGGCGTCGCCCGCGGCGCCTACGTCCTGCGCGACGCCGCCGACGCGCAGGTCGTGCTCGTCGGCACCGGCTCCGAGCTCTCGGTCGCCATCGCGGCCGCCGAGCACCTCGCCGGCGACGGCGTCGCCGCGCGCGTCGTGTCGATGCCCAGCTGGGAGCTGTTCGCCGCGCAGGACGCGGCCTACCGCGACGACGTCCTGCCCCCGGGCCTGCCCTCGGTGGCGGTCGAGGCCGGCGTGACGATGGGGTGGGAGCGCTGGGTCGATCGCGTGGTCGGCATCGACCGCTTCGGCGCGTCGGCCCCGGGGCCCGAGGTGCTGACGCGCCTGGGGATCACGGTGGAGGCGGTCGCCGGCGCGGCGATGGAGCTGGTGGCGCTCGCCCGGTCGTAGGCGGTCGCCGCGCTTCGCGGCGACGGAGCTGCCGGCGCTCGCCCGGGCGTAGCTGGTGTCCGGTCGTAGGCGGGGCCCCGCCCTGCGTCAGGGCGAGGCGACCGTCACGTGGATGGCGGTCGGCTCCCGCACCCACGCGATCATGTTCAGCGCCGTCAGGCGGTCGAGCATGAACTGGAAGGCCTGCGCCTGGGCACGGGAGCGGTAGCGGCGCGAGATGTCGAACGACCAGCCCGTCGTGTGGAGCGAGAAGTTGCGCGTCGCCTGGTCGTTGCGGGCGACGAGCACGCGCTGGTAGTCCTCGTCGCGGACCGCGCTCGTGACGGTGAGCGGCCGCGTGGCGGCGATCGCGCGCGTCCCGGCGCCGAGGATCTCGAGGATGCGCAGGGCCTGCGGGCGCAGCGCGCGGTAGAGCCGCGGCGACTGCTTCAGCCGGCCGGCGAGCTCGCCCATCCGCGGGTCGATGCGGACCCCGAAGCCGGCGAGCTGCTCGCGGTCCAGCGCCAGCAGGTCGCCCGCGGCGCGGGCGCGGCCGAGGGCGAACGGGTCGGCGTAGCCGGGCGTGCTCGACCGCGGGTGGAGGACCTCCTCGGCCGAGGCCTTGCGCGCGTGCAGTGCCGCGAGCCGGGCGAGCTCGCCGGGATCGCGCCGGTACAGCCGCATGATCCTGCGCGCCGCCATCACCCGCCAGAGGTAGGTCGACGAGTCGTCGCCGAGGGCGGCCAGGCGCCGCCACGCCTTCGCGTGGCGCAGCGGCGTGGAGTCGAAGAACAGCTGTGCGTATGGGATGTCGGAGTCGCCGTAGGCGCCGAGCGCGCCCTGCAGGTTGCCGATGCCCATGTGGTACGAGGTGATCGCGAGGTCGTCGCGCCCGAGCTCCTTGCGCGCGATCTGCAGGTAGCGCCCGGTCGCCGCCAGCGCCTTGCGCGCGTCGAAGCGCTCGTCGAGCCGGCGGCGCTCGCGCACGCGCGCCGCCACGCGCCGGCCGCGCTGGATGCCGCGCGTGAGCCGCTCGCTCGCGCGCACGTCGACGCGCAGCCCGAGCAGGTTCCGCCCGGTCTCGGCGAGGATCTGCGTGAGGCCGACGGCGCCCTCGAGGTCGTTGGAGGCGCGGGCGTCCTCGCGACCCGCGCTCTCGAGGAAGACGATGCCCTCGAGCATGTCGGCGTCGACGTCCGACGCTCTGGCCACGCGCTCGACCTCGGTGCGCCAGCGCGCGGTGCGGACGGCCGAGATGATCGCGCCGCCCGGGCTCTTGGCGTAGAGGACGTGGCTCAGCCCGGCGGCGGCGCGGCGCTCGAGCTCCGACCGGCGGTCGGGGTCCCAGGCGAGCGGGTCGACGGTCGTGTCGGAGTTGCCGGCCGCGGGCGCGAGCGTGCGCGGCGCGTCTTCGCCACCTCCGGCGAGCCCGAGCGCGAGCCCGACCGCCAGCGCCACGAGCGCCACCACCACCGCCAGCCGCCACCGCATCCGCCCCTCACCCTAGGGTGCGCGCCCATGCAGGTGCTTCGCGCCGCCGAGCTCCCCGAGCGCCTGGCGCTCTCCGACGACCTGCTCGTGCACGGCGAGAACGCCGACGTCCTGGCGCGGCTGCCCGGCGGCGCCTTCGACATGGTCTACGTCGACCCGCCGTTCAACACCGGGCGCGAGCAGCGCCACGAGCGCCTGCGCGTCGTCCGCGACGAGCACGGCGACCGCGAGGGCTTCGGCGGGCACCGGTACCGCAGCGAGTCGCTCGGCGCGATCGGCTACGACGACGTCCACGACGACTACCTCGGGTTCCTCATGCCCCGCCTGGCCGAGGCGCGGCGCGTGCTCGCCGACCACGGGACGCTCTACGTGCATCTCGATCCGCGCGAGTCGCACTACGTGAAGGTCGCGCTGGACGGCGTGTTCGGGCGCGAGTGCTTCCTCAACGAGATCGTCTGGGCCTACGACTTCGGCGGCCGCCCGCGCCGGCGCTGGCCGCCGAAGCACGACACGATCCTCGTCTACGTCAAGGACGCGCGCGCCTACCACTTCGACGACGCCGAGGTCGACCGCGAGCCGTATATGGCCCCCGGGCTCGTCACGCCGGCCAAGGTGGCGCGGGGCAAGCGCCCGTCCGACACGTGGTGGCACACGATCGTGCCGACGAACGGCGCGGAGCGCACCGGCTACCCGACGCAGAAGCCGCTCGGCGTCGTGCGGCGCATGGTCGCGGCGTCGTCGCGCCCGGGCGGCTGGTGCCTGGACTTCTTCGCCGGCTCGGGCACGCTGGGCGTCGCGGCGCAGGCGCTGGGTCGCCGGTTCGTCCTCGTCGACCGCAGTCCCGACGCGATCGCGGTGGCGGAGGGCCGGCTGCGTGAGCCGCCGGCGCCCCGCCGCGCTGGGCGGCGGGGCGCCGGGGCACATGTACCCCCGAGGGAAGCCTGAGTCAGCCCGCGTCGTAGGGCGTGAGCCCGAGCGCCCGCTGACAGCTCGGGCACATGCCGATCGCACGGTCGAGATCCTCACCCGCGCCGCAGACCCGGCAGACGACGTGGGCGTCGAACCGAGCCGGGCCGATGTCGCGTTCGATCCGGAGACGCTGGCGGCGAAGCTCGGCGGGGTGGTCGTGGGAGGCGGGCAACGCACCGGAATCTACCAAAGCTCTGGAACGATTCCAATCAGCGAGCGGTTCGAGTCTGTTCGCTGACGTCGCGCCGACCGCGAAGGTTTGAGCCGCGACCTGGGTAGCCATGCGGACAAGGCGCCGCGACGGAGCGGCGGACGAGCCGGGAGGAGCTGGGATGACCGCAAACGTGACCACCGCGCCCGCGCCCGCGCCGGGGCGCTCACGCCGCCTCGCCGGGCAGCTGTGGTTCTGGGTGCTGCTGGCGATCGCGCTCGGGATCGTCTTCGGGCTCGTCGCGCCGGCCGCCGCCAAGGACGCCAAGTGGCTGGCGGACGCGTTCATCCAGCTCATCAAGACCGTCACCGGCCCGGTGATCTTCGTCACCGTCGTCATCGGCATCGCCTCGCTCGGAAACCTCGCCCGCGCCGGCGGCCTGGCGCTGCGCGCGCTGGGCTACTTCCTCGTCGCCACGATCATCGCCCTGACGCTGGGCCTCCTCGCCGGCAACATCGTGCAGCCCGGCTCGGGCTTCGACGGGACCGCGACCGCGGAGAGCCGCGCGGCCGCGAAGGAGTCCATCTCGGAGGCGGGGACCGACACCGGCATCGTCCCGTTCATCCAGAACGACCTGCTGCCCCAGAGCTTCGCGCAGCCGTTCGTGGAGAACAAGATCCTCCAGATCCTCGTCCTGGCGATCCTCACCGCGGCGGCGATCTCGCTGCTGGCCGCCGATCAGCGACGGCGCATCGTGGGCGGGTTCGAGTCCGCCTCGCGCGTCATCTTCGGGATCATCCGCCTGATCATGTGGGCCGCCCCGCTCGGCGCGTTCGGCGGCATGGCCTACACCGTGGCGCAGTTCGGCAGCGGGTCGCTGGCGAACCTCGCGCTGCTCATGGTGACCTTCTGGGGGACGTGCGCCCTGTTCGTGTTCGGCGTCCTCGGCCTCGTCGCGCGGCTTGCCGGCTTCAGCATCTTCCGCCTCATCCGCCTCATCAAGGACGAGCTGCTGATCATCCTCGGCACCTCCTCGTCGGAGACCGTGCTGCCACGGCTGCTCGCGAAGCTGGAGGCGGCGGGCGCGTCGCGCCAGACGGTGGGCGTCGTGATCCCGACGGGCTACTCGTTCAACCTCGACGGCACCTGCATCTACCTGACGCTCGGCGCGCTGTTCATCGTGCAGGCGGCCGGCCAGGACCTCTCGCTCGGCACCCAGATCGCGCTGGCCGCCCTCATGGTCCTGACGAGCAAGGGCGCCGCCGGCATCACGGGGGCGGGCCTCGTCACGCTCACCGCGTCGCTGCAGGCGTTCGGCGGGCAGTTCTTCTCGGCCGACAGCATCGCGGTGGGGATCGCGCTCGTCGTGGGGATCGACCGCATCATGAGCGAGGGCCGGGCGCTCACGAACGCGATCGGCAACACCGTCGCGACGATGGTCATCGCGAAGTGGCAGGACGAGCTCGACGAGGATCGCTTCCACCGCGCGCTGGAGGACCCCAGCGTGGTCGACACCGCGGTCGCGCGGGCGCTCAGCGGCGGCGGCGACGACGACGGCGGGGACGCGGCGCCCGGCGGCCGCTTCGAGCGCGACCCGGCGACCGGCGCGCGCGTGCCGGTGGGCCTCGAGACCCGGCGCTGAGCGCGCCGCCCGGCGCCGCCCGCGCCTCGCCGGCCCGGCGCGCCCGGCGGGCGGGTAGCCGCACCACCGGGCGCGCGGTTTTCCGCACCATCGCCGCCGGGTGACCACCTCGACGCGCCGGGCCGCCCCTGGGACGGTCTGGGACGCCATGAGCGTGCACAGCCTCTGCGCCGTCCGGACCGACCACGACGCCGCCCCGCAGGTGCTCTGGCTCGGCGACCCGCGTGCCGCGCTCGCGGCGCTCACCGGCGGCAAGGCCGCGAACCTGAGCCGCCTGGCGGCGCGGTTCCGCGTCCCGCCCGGCTTCGTCCTGACCATCCCGGGCACGAGCATCGACCGGTCGGCGCGCGCGCTCGTCATCGCCGCCTACCGCGAGCTCGGCGCGCGAGCCGGCGTCGCCGACGCGGCGGTCGCCGTTCGGTCCTCGGCCGTGGACGAGGACGGCCGCGACGCCTCCTTCGCCGGTCAGCACGACACGTACCTGAACGTCTCCGGCGCCGAGCAGCTCTGGTGGGCGGTCTCGCGCTGCGTGCGCTCCTTCGAGGCCGACCGGGCGCTCGCCTACCGCCGCGACCACGGCCTGCCCGCGGCGCCCGAGCGCGTCGCCGTGCTCGTCCAGCGGCTCGTGCCCGCCGACGCGGCCGGCGTCGTCTTCAGCGCCAACCCCGTCACGGGCGCTCGCGACGAGGTCCTCCTCAACGCGAGCTGGGGGCTCGGCGAGAGCGTCGTCTCGGGGACGGTCACGCCGGATGCCCTCGTCGTCTCGCGCGACGACCTCGCCGTGCGCGAGCGCGCGATCGCCGACAAGCGCCGCATGACCGTCGCGGTGCCCGGCGGCACGCGCGAGGTCCCGGTGCCCGGTCGTCTCGCCCGCGTGCCGGCGATCGCCGATGCCCAGGCCCGCGCGGCCGCCGAGCTCGCCGTCGCGCTCGAGCGCGAGATGGGCTGGCCCGTCGACCTCGAGCTGGCCTGGGCCGGTCCCGACGTCTTCCTCCTCCAGTGCAGGCCGATCACGACCCTCTCGACACCCAGGAGCCCCAGGTGACCGTTTCCGCGACCGCCGCCGCGCCGCAGCCCATCCCCCAGCCGGGCTTCGCCGCCTCCCTCGCGCCCGGGGAGGAGGAGCTCCTCTGGGAGCGCGACCGCTCGCACTTCCCCGGTCAGCTCACCACGCTCGAGGGCGAGCTCATCGGCCACATGCTCGCGCACGGGTTGACGCACGGGCTGCGCCACTACGCCGTCGCGGTGGAGGAGGCGCGCGTCCGCGTCGTCCACGGCCACCTCTACCAGGCCATGGTGCCGACGGTCGGCTCGCCGGAGGACATGGCGGCCCTCGCCGACCTCGCCGAGCACGAGATGTCCCTGGCGACCGGGCGCCTGCGCGCCCGGTGGGAGCAGCAGTGGCTCCCGGAGATCGTCGAGCACCTCGTCGCGATGGAGTCCGCCGACCTGCGGGCCGTCCCGACGCCGGCGCTCATGGACGTCCTCGACGGGCACCGCGAGCGCATGCTGCGCCTGTGGGAGCTGCACTTCGAGATCGTCTTCCCGGCGTACGTCGCGGTCAGCGAGTTCGACGACCTCCACCGCGACCTGTTCGGCGGCGAGGGGCTCGACGCCTACCGCCTGCTGCACGGCTTCCAGAGCCGGACGCTCGAGGTCGGCCGCGACCTGTGGCGGCTGAGCCGCGTGGTGCTCGGCTCCGCGGACGTCGCCGAGGTGTTCGCCCGCGAGGCGGCCGCCGACATCCCGGCCCGTCTCGAGCAGAGCCCCGCCGGCCGCGTGTTCCTCGCCGAGCTGACGCGTCACCTGGCGCGCTACGGGCACCGCACGACGAACTGGGGGCTGTCGACGCCGAGCTTCGTCGAGGACCCGAGCCCGGTCCTGAAGGTCATCAAGGACTACGTGACCCAGCCCGACAGCGCGGACCCGGGCCGCGAGCTCGAGCGTCTCGCCCGCGAGCGCGAGGCCGCGGTGGCGGAGGCCCGCGAGCGCCTGCAGGGCTACCCGGCCCCGGTTGTCGATCAGTTCGAGGCGATGCTCGAGGCCGCGCAGGTCGGGCTCGTGCTCACCGAGGACCACGGCTTCTACATCGACGCGTACGCCGTCAGCCTCGCCCGCGACGTCATCGCCGCGATCGGCCGCCGCCTGGCGGACGCCGGGGTGCTCGACGACCGCGAGGACGTCCTCATGCTCACGTACGAGGAGCTGCGCGACGCCACGCGCGGCGCCCGTCGCATCGACGCGCGCGCCCTCGTGGCCGCCCGCCGCGCCGCCCTGGCGCCGCACGCCGCCGTCGCGCCGCCGCCGGTCCTCGGGACGATGCCGGCCGGGCCGCCGCCGGACGGCCCGCTCATGCGCCTGCGCGCGAAGTCCGCCGGCGAGCCGCAGCCGTCGTCCGACCCGGACGTC
>JAXDHC010000649.1:0-6394 GCA_034664705.1 Solirubrobacteraceae bacterium | reverse complement strand
GCGCGCCTCAGCGCAGCGTCAGGCGCCCGGAGGCGGCGGAGCGGTTGCCGGCGAGGTCGGTCGCCGTGCCGGCGAGCGTCACCTTGACGTTGCGGCTGCGCTTGAGCGCGCGCTTGGCCGTGCTCGTCAGGCGGACCGTCACCGATGCGGTCCCGGCGCGCGTCAGCGTGGCGGTGCCCGAGCCGATGGTGGTGGCGATGCGCAGGCGCCGGGCCGTGCGCGCGTCGACCCGCAGCGTGAGCCGGATCGCGCCCCGCTCGGAGGTGGTGGCGCGGACGCGCAGGCGACCGGCGAGCGCGGTCCGCAGCGCGACGCGCGAGGAGAAGGTGATCGTGAGCCGCGGGGCGATGCGGTCGACGACGGCGACGCGCGCGGCGGGCGCGAACGGCGTCTGGGCCGGGCCGGGCGTGGGCGCCGGCGCCGCGGGCGCCGGTGTGGCGACCGGCGTGCCGGGGGGCGCCGGGGCGGGCGCCGGCTCGGACGGGGCCGGCGTGGGGGTCGGCGTCGGCGTGGGAGCGGGGGTCGTCGTCGTGTCGGCGACCGGCACCGCGACCGGCGGACCGGGCTCGACTGCGGCCGGCTGGAGCGTGGCGTCGGGGACGGGCGCCATGAGGGCGCTCGCGGCGTTGAGGCGCCCGCCGCTGAGGGTCTTCGCCGTCAGGCCGGGAACGGCGTCGACGCTGCCGATGAGCGCCCGGCCGACCTGCCAGGGCGTGAGCTGGGGGCGGCCGCCGAGCACGAGCGCCGCGGCCCCGGCGACGTGCGGCGTGGCCATCGACGTGCCGCCCATGCGGACGAACCCGCCGGCCATGCGCGTGCTCAGGATGTCGACGCCGGGGGCGGCGAGGTCGACGGTGCGCGCGCCGTAGTTGGAGAAGCCGGCCAGCTGGTCCGTGCTGTCTGTCGCCGCGACGCAGAGCACGTTCGGCAGCTCGTACTCGCAGGGGTAGGAGTCCTGGAAGTTCGGGTCGGCCGGGTTGGTGTCGATGACGTCGTTGTTGTCGCCGATGTGGTCGTCGCCGCCGTTGCCGGCGGCCACGACGAAGAGGACGTCCGGCGCGGCGATCATCGCGTCGACCTCGGCGCGGTCGTAGTCGGGGCCGCTGAGCGAGGCGTTGACGACGCGCGCGCCGTTGCGCTGCGCGTACGCGTAGGCCTTGACGAGGCTCGACGTGTAGCCGCCGCCGGCGGCGTCGAGGACGCGGAGGGGCATGATCCTCGCCTGCCAGGCGACGCCGACGACGCCGCCGTCGTTGCCGTGAGCGGCGAGCGTCCCGGCGACGTGCGTTCCGTGCTTGTTCTCGTCGCGGGGATCGTTGTCGCCCGCGGAGCCGGCGACGCCGGTGCCGGCCCAGTCCCAGCCGCGGAGATCGTCGACGTAGCCGTTGCCGTCGTTGTCGACGCCGTCGCCGGCGACCTCGCCGGCGTTCTGCCACATGTTCGGGGCGAGATCGGGGTGCGTCGCGTCGACGCCGGAGTCGACGACCGCCACGGTGACGCCCGCGCCCGTCGTGGTGTCCCATGCCGCCGGGGCGCTGATCTTGTTCAGGCCCCACAGGGCGCCGTTGGCGAAGTAGAAGTCGCTGACCGTCGCGGCCATCTGGCGCCGCGTGTCGGGCTGCGCATAGAGCACGTCGGGGGAGCGCTCGAGCTCCGCGACGGCCTCGGCGGTGGTCGTGCCCGGCTGCGGCTCGACGAGCTCCATGCCCGAGACGGGGAGCGGCTCCTGGCGGACGACGTCGGCCGCGCTGCGCGCGTCGGCGCGCTCGGAGGCGACGGTGCCCGCCTTGAAGCGGACGATGACGTCGCCCGGCTCGGCGGCGGAGGCCAGGGTCGGGCCAGCGAGGATCGCGCCGCAGGCGACGAGGAGCAAGAGCGTTGTGCGGCGCAGACGTGGGGGCATCGGCTCGACCTCACCGTTATCGGCCCGAGCCGAGGAGATCTTTAGCCCTCGTCGGCCGATCTGCGCCCGGCCGCCCGGCCGCGGAGGCGCCCCGTAGACTCGGCCGCCATGGCCGGGCAGATCGGGACCGCCGGGCGCTTCGAGCTGGGAGCGCCGGAACGCGAGCGGCTGCGCATCCGGACCGTCGAAGCGGTCCGCCGCGCGCGCCGCCACGGCGACGCGCTCGCGGCGATCACCGTCGCGCTGGCGGTGGGCACGGACCCGACCGCGATCACCGCCGCCTCGCGCCGGGCCGGCGAGCCCTGGTTCAGCTTCGAGCAGCCCGATCGCGAGCGGTTCGCGCTCGCCGCGCTGGGCTGCGTCGCCGCGATCGACGAGGAAGGCCCCGAGCGCTTCGCCCGCGCCGCGCGGCGCTGGCGCGAGCTGGCCGCGCGCGCGGCCTCCGACGAGCCCGACGGCCCCCGCGGCAGCGGACCGGTCGCCGTCGGCGGGTTCGCCTTCGCCGACGACGGCGGCGGGGCGCCGCACTGGGCGGGCTACCGGCCCGCGTCGCTGCACGTGCCCGAGGTCGCGATCGCGCGACGCGGCGACGACGTCCGCCTGACCCTGATCGCGCTCGCGCGCCCCGACGACGTCCCCGAGGAGCTCGCCGCCCGCCTGGAGGCGCGCGCGGGCGAGTTGCGCGAGCGCGCGCTCCCTCTCCTCGACCCCGACCCGGCCGGGCGCTTCCACGTCGTCAGCGCCATGCCGCCCGAGCACTACGAGGCGGCCGTCGGCCGCGCGGTCGAGCGCATCCGTGCCGGCGCGCTGGACAAGGTCGTCCTTGCGCGCGAGGTCCAGGTCCACGCCCCGGCGCCGCACGACGTGCCTGCGGTGCTCGGCGTCCTGCGCGAGGCGTTCCCCGCCTGCCACGTCTTCTGCGCCGCGCGCGGAGACAGCGCGTTCATCGCCGCGAGCCCCGAGCTCCTCATCCGTCGCGAGGGGCTGCGCGCCGGCACCCTGGCGCTGGCCGGCTCCACCCGCCGCAGCGCCGACCCGGCCGTCGACGACCATCTCGGCGAGCAGCTGATGCGCTCCGACAAAGATCGCGAGGAGCAGGCGATCGTCACCCGGCGGATCGTGCGCGCGCTGCGGCCGCACAGCGTGTGGGTCACGGCCGCCGAGGAGCCGGTCATCGCGAAGATGGCCAACATCCAGCACCTCGCGACGCCGATCCGCGCGCAGCTCGCGCGCCCCGTCAGCGCCGTCGAGCTCGCCGGCCTCCTGCACCCGACGCCCGCGGTCGGTGGTGAGCCGCTCGCGGCGGCCGCGCCGCTGATCCCGGCGCTCGAGGGCCTCGATCGCGGCTGGTACGCGGGGCCGGTCGGCTGGACCGACCACAACGAGGACGGCGAGTTCTGCGTGGCCCTGCGCTGCGCGCTGACCACCGGCGCCGTCGCGCGCTGCTACGCGGGCGTGGGCGTCGTGCGCGACTCGGACCCGACGGCCGAGCTCGCGGAGACCGAGGTCAAGCTCGCCGCGCTGCTGCCCGTGCTGTCCGGCTGAGGCTGTGGGCAACCCCTTCCACGGCGTGCAGCCCCGTCGTGCTCCTGACGAAGGCCGACCTCGGCGCGACCCCGCGGGGGTCGCGGCCGAGCTCGCGGCCGGGCTCGACGGCACGCCGGTCCTCGCGCCGAGCGTCCTCGACGGCACCGGCCTGGACGCGGTCCGGGCGCGGCGCGAGCTCCTCGCGCCGCCCGGCGGCGCCTCCCGCGCGGCGCCGCGCGTCAGCGCAGGCGGGCGTCGAGCCAGGCGAGCATCGCCCGGCGGACGCGGGCCTCGGGCAGGAGCGCGACGCCGTGGCCGCCGCCCCGGACCTCGAGCGTGGTCGCGCCTCGCGTGATCCGGGCCAGCGCACGCGCGGCGCCGATCTCGGTCTCGTCGGCGACGTAGAGCACGTCGTGGGGTCGCGTCCCCGGCGGGCGCACGGCGGGCGCGTCGCGCGGCGACAGGGCGACCGCCGCACGCAGGGCCCGCGCGCTCGACGTCCCGATGGCGCGGACCCCGAGGCTGGCCCCGAGGCTCGCGCCGATCAGCCCGATGCGGTCGCCGTCGGCCTCGGGGCGCGAGCGCAGGAACGCCACCGCTCCGGCGACGTCCCGGGGCAGCGTGGCGAACCAGGCCTCCGAGGACCCGCCGTCCTGCTCGCGCCCGTCGTAGGCGAGCGTCGTGTAGCCGGCGTCCCTGAGCATGCTGACGACGCCGTCGAAGTCGTGGCGGTCGCCGCCGGACTGGTGGGCGAGGATGAGCGCCGGCGCGTGCCGAGCGGCGGCCGGGCGGAGCGTGGCCGACAGGCGCACGCCGTCCGTCGCGCGGAACGTCGCCTCGCGCGCCGCCAGGCCGCCGGTCTGCTGGGTCGACGCGGCGTCGCCGCCGCCGCCGCAGGCCGTGACGAGCAGCGCGGCGGCGATCGCGGCGACGAGGCGGCGCATCGCGGGTCAGTCGGGCCTACGCGACGCCCTCGACGAGCACGATGTCGCTCGGCGCGGCGCGCCGGCGCATCGGGGCGATCTCCTGGTACTCGGGCGACTGGTACCACTCGCGCGCCCGGTCGGCGCTGGGGAACTGGAGCACCACGATGCGCTCCGGCTGCCAGTCGCCCTCGACGACCTCGAAGTCCCCGCCGCGCACGAGGTAGGTCCCGCCGTACGCCTCGACCGTGGCCGGCGAGCGCTCGCGGTAGGCGGCGTACTCCTCGGGGTCCTTCACGTGGATGTTCAGGATGAGGTACGCGGGCATGGCGGGAACCTATCGACCGCCGGCGCGGCGCCACACGGTGACGACCTCCCGCACCGTGGCGCGGCGGTAGCTGATGCGCGAGTCGAGCGGGCGCAGCTCGAGCTCGAAGCGGCCGCTGTCGCGCTGCTCGAGGGCATCGACGAGCGCGTGGAAGCGCCGCCCCTTGCGGTCGATCTCGACGATGTCGCCCGGGGCGATGCCCTTGGAGGTCTGCCGCAGCGAGGCGGGCTCGGGCGACGGGCCCGCGGCGGGCACGGGGAGGAGGCTCGTCTGCTCCATGCGCCTCGCGACGCTAGCGCTGCGCCCGGACGGCGGCGACGGCCTCCCACACCGCGCGGTGCAGCGCGACGTTGGCCGCGCGGTCGGTGCGCACGTGGATCAGCGTGGTGCGGTCGGACCCGGTCGCCGCGTCCAGGGCCGCGCGCAGGTCGTCGAGCGTCGACGGCGCCTCGTAGGCGAGGTCGAAGAGCGGCGCGACGCGGGTGAGGTCCAGGCCCGTGGGGGTGGCGACGTGCTCCTCGAAGGCGTCGGCCTGGGAGGAGACCGCCAGGAAGTCGAAGATGCCCCCGCCGCCGTTGTCGACGAGCACGATCGTGATCGCCAGGCGGAGGCGAGGCGCGCACAGCAGCGCGCCGATGTCGTGGGTGAGCGCGACGTCGCCGATGTGCAGGACGACCGGCCCGTCGCCCGCGGCGGCGGCGCCGAACGCGGCGGCCACCGTCCCGTCGATGCCGTTCGCGCCGCGGTGGGCGAGCACGCGCGGCGGCTCGTCGCGCACCGGCCAGAACGTCTCGAGGTCGCGCACCGGCATGGACGACGCCGTGAAGACCGTCGTCTCGGGCGGCAGCGCCGCGAGCGCGGCGGCGACCGCCGGCTCGCTCAGGCCGTCGCCGAGCACCTCGCCGATGGCCGACGCGGCGCCGGCGTCGGCGGCGCGCCACGATTCGAGCCAGCCCGGCTCGGCGAGCGTGTCGCCGGGGAGCGCGGCGGCGAGCGCGGTGGCGGGCTCGAACGGCAGCGAGTCGGCGACGACCGACGCCGGATCCTGCCACGCGCCCTCGGGATCGAGCGCGACCTGGTGCGCGTCGAGCCCGGCGAGCCACTGGCGCAGCGGCTTGCTCGTCGGCAGGTCGCCGAGGCGGATGACGAGGTCCGGCGCGTGGGCGGAGGCGAAGGCGGGGTCGCGCAGGAGCGCGTCGTAGTGCGCGATGGCGGCCTCGCCGCGCCGCGCGCCCGACAGCGGGTCGGCCAGCAGCGGGAAGCCCGCCCGCTCCGCGAACGCCGCGGCGGCCCGGGCGCGCGCGGGGATGCGCTCGCTGCGGCCGGCGACGACGACGCCGCGGCGGACGCCCTCGAGGAGCCAGCGCAGCGTCTCGCCCTCGGCGCCGGGGTTCGGCGCCGGGTCGGGCCGGCGGACCCACGGGCGGCCCTCGGGGCGCCCGCCGCCGCCCGGCTCGTCGTCGGGCAGCGGCTCCTCGAGCACGAGCGGCTCGCGCAGAGCGAAGTTCAGGTGCACCGGGCCCGGCCGGTCGCGCATCGCCGTCCAGACCGCGCGGCAGGCGAGGGCGCGCATCCAGCGCAGCCGCTCGGGCGTCGCCTCGTGCAGGCCGACGTCGAAGAACCACTTCGCGGCGTCGCCGTAGAGCTTGAGCTGGTCGATCGTCTGCCCGGCGCCGACCTCGCGCAGCTCCGGCGGGCGGTCGGCGGTCAGGA
>JAXDHC010000648.1:0-2616 GCA_034664705.1 Solirubrobacteraceae bacterium | reverse complement strand
GAGGCGGTTCCCGACGCGCAGGCGCAGCTCCTCGGCGTCGCCCGCGTCGGCGATCGCGGGCGCCGCCTCCGGCGCTGGGGCGTCGTCCTCGGTCCCGAGCTGGGCGGCCTTCGCCCGGAGGGCCCCCCGCGCCTCGGCCGCGACCTCCTCGAGGCTCGCGCCGCCGCGCGCCGCCGCGGCGGCGGCCACCGCGCCCTCGACGAGCGGCGCGTCGGCGAGCAGCACGCGCGCGTCCGGGTCGCCCATCTCGACGGCCATCTCGGCGCTCATCAGCGCGCTGCCGAGGTCCATGAGCACCAGCACGCCGTCCGGCGAGCTCGCGCGCTCGATCGCGGCCATCACGAGCTCGGCATCGGTGCCCATCGCCCCGGCCGGCTCGGCCATCCCGCCCGCGGCCTCGATGACCACGTCCTCCCCGCCCATCTCCCGCGCCAGCTCGACCACGCCCTCCGCCAGCCTGGCGCTGTGGGAGACGATGACGAGGCCGACGCTCACTGCAGTCCGTAGGCCCGGTGCAGGATCTCGATCGGGTGCACGGTGCGCACGCCGGTGGCCTTCTCGATGTGCCAGCGGCAGGTCTCGCTGTCGCACACGGCGAGGTCGGGCGCGGCCCGCTCGATCTGCCCGAAGAGCGGCGCGCCGACCGTCATGGAGATGGCGTACTTCTCCTTCTTCAGGCCGTACGTGCCGGCGACGCCGCAGCAGCTCGCGTCGTTCTCCACGACGCGCAGGCGCGGGACGAGGGCGAACAGGTCGAGCGCGGGCTTGCCGATCGCGTGGCCCTGCTGCTGGCAGGGCGCGTGGTAGGTCACCGTCATGTCGACCGGCGCGAAGTCCGTGCGCAGCTCGCCGAGCGCGTGCTGCCCGAGCAGGAACTCGAGGATGTCGAAGGTCCGCGCGCTCACGTGCTCGAGGTCGGGCTCGCCCTCCATGCCGAGGATCTCGCGCGCCTCGCGCTTGAGCATGAGCGTGCAGCTCGTCGACGTGCCGACGATCGCCGTGTCGTCCGTCGCGGCGGGCGCGAGGTTGGCGGTGAGGCGGCGCACGTACGTGCGCGCGTCGTCGAAGAGGCCGTTGGACTGAAGCGGCAGCCCGCAGCAGTCCTGCTTGGGGACGTCGACGGCGTAGCCGTTGTGCGCCAGGACGGCGACGGTCATCTCGGCGACCCGCGGCTCGTAGTAGTTCGCGCCGCAGCCGTGGAAATAGACGACGCGCTTCTTCGCCGCCGGCGCGCGATGGCGCCGCGCCCACGCCTGGAAGGTGCGCCCCGCGAAGCGCGGCATCGGCGCGTCGCGGTGGATGCCGACGAGCTTCTCGATCAGCACGCGGAGCGGGCGGTTGCGCAGCGTCCAGTTCGCGATCGGCGCCGCCGGCGTGCCGAGCCGCCCCGCCACCGTGGGGCGCGCGATCAGCTGGTCGCGCAACGGCACGCCGTCGCGCTCGCGCAGGCGCGCCTTCGCGCGCGTGTTGATCTCGGCGATGTGAACGCCGTGTGGACAGACCTGGGTGCAGATGCCACAGCTGGAGCAGTAGTCCAGCGACGCGTCCGGCACGTCCTCGTCCGTGCGGAAGCGCTCGGCCTGCGGGCCCACGTACTTCGGCCCCGGGAACAGCGGCGTGGCCTGCGAGAAGGGGCAGTACGTCTCGCAGATCGTGCACTTCACGCAGTGGTCGAGCGAGCCGCGCATGAGGTCCATCAGCACGTCGGTCATCGGTCCTCCTCCAGGATGAGCTCCGCGGCGCGGTGCCCGCTGGCCAGGCTGAGGCCGTCGCCGGACTTCTCCTTCCAGGGCTGCGCGCCCGCCAGCGTCGCGCCCGCCACCAGCACGTTCTCGCACACCCGGACGCCGCCGGCGACGGGGCGCAGCCCGTCGTCGACGGCCACGCCGGCCGCGGAGAAGGGATGGTCGTCGAAGTAGCTCGCGCTGAACCGCTCCTCGCCGGGGCCGGGCGCGCCGTGGACGGGCAGGTTCAGCACGGTCTCGCGCGGACGCCAGTGCGAGTCCAGCTCCACGCCGCCGGAGGCCACGCCGCCCGTGGCGAGCACGACCCAGCGCGGGTGATAGCTGACGATGCGTCCCGCCGCGCGGGCGAGCACGGCGGTCACCCTGTCTCCGTGCCACTCCGCGCCCACGGCCTGCGAGCCGATGATGACCCGCCCGCCGAGCGAGCGCAGCCGGTCGCGCAGCGTGTGGAAGACGCGCATCCCGGGGACCGACGGCGGCAGCGTCGGGATCTCGAAGACGGGGCGCCCGATGCGCTCCTCCATCGCCCGCCACACGCCGTGCGGGTCCTCCAGGCCGAGCACGCCGGGCACGCCGACGCGCGCCTCGCCGTCGAGCGCGCGGGCGATCTCCGCGGCCACCTCGTCGCGCACCTCGGGGCGGTCGAGCGCACGGGCGATCCCCTGGCTGTTGGCCTCCGGGCGGCCGTCGAAGCGGCGGGCGATCGTGATGGCGCGCGCGGGCACCCCCGCGCGGGTGAGGTTGTCGGCGAGGTAGGCCGGGTGGAAGTCGCGCAGCACGTGGAAGCCGACGATCAGCATCGGCCCGTCGTCGCGGAGGTCGCCGGCGACCATGGTCTCGGGGACGACGGCGGACGGCCGGGCAGCGCCGA